>NZ_JAEHBI010000005.1:0-233490 GCF_016483705.1 Bacillus cereus group sp. N6 | reverse complement strand
TCGTCGGCAGCGTCAGATGTGTATAAGAGACAGGTAATACAGGTGCTACTGGTGCTACTGGTGCCACTGGTCCTCAAGGTGTTCAAGGTAACACTGGCGCTACTGGTGCCCCTTGTGCCACGCCGCCGCCCGCACCCCACCGTCTCCTTTGTCTCTCGGGCTCGCAGTGCTGTCAAAGAGACAGAGGTAACACTGGCGCTACTGGACCTCAAGGGGCCCAAGGTAACACGGGTGCTACTGGACCTCAAGGCGTTCAAGGTAACACGGGTGCTACTGGACCTCAAGGCGTTCAAGGTAACACGGGCGCTACTGGACCTCAAGGCGTTCAAGGACCAACAGGTGCTACTGGCGCCACTGGTATAGGAGCTACTGGACCTACTGGACCTTCTGGTGGACCTACTGGACCAACCGGGCCTACTGGACCTAGCTTCCCTGTAGCAACAATTGTTGTTACAAACAACATTCAACAAACAGTACTCCAATTTAACAACTTCATTTTTAATACTGCAATCAACGTAAACAACATTATCTTCAATGGTACAGATACAGTTACTGTTATCAACGCTGGTATTTATGTCATTAGCGTATCCATCTCTACAACTGCACCAGGATGCGCCCCACTTGGAGTAGGAATTTCAATAAATGGAGCAGTCGCAACTGACAACTTCTCTTCAAATCTAATAGGCGACTCACTTTCATTCACTACGATCGAAACATTAGCTGCCGGCGCAAACATTTCCGTCAAACCTACCCTTAGCGAAATTACAATTCCTGAAACAGGAAACACTAACATTCGCCTTACTGTATTTAGAATCGCTTAAATTTCACTATGTATCGTTTATGGCAAATAAAAAAAGAGCGAGAAATTCGCTCTTTTTTTGTTATGTACAATAATTCATTACTACTCTAATTCAATTGAAACATTTTTTTGTGGTACAAATGTAGAAATTGCATGTTTATAAATAAGCTGTTGCTTACCTTCTGTTTCCAGTAGGACTGTAAAATTATCAAATCCTTTAATTAATCCACGAAGCTGGAAACCATTTAATAAGTACAGCGTAACAAACGTATTTTCTTTACGGAGTTGATTTAAAAACTGATCTTGAATATTGATTGATTGCTTCATGTCGAATCCTCCTCTTTTTCTCTACTTACTATTATTCGACTTTAGTTGTAACTTTCCTTCTATGTATCGTAAAATTTCTGACGTTTTTTCACCGCCTGTAACATCAAACCACGTGACATCCATCTTATTACGGAACCACGTTAATTGACGCTTTGCATAACGACGTGAATTCGTCTTTAATTGTGATACCGCTTCTTCTAAAGAGACACGATCCTCAAAATAATCATATATCTCTTTATACCCAATCGCTTGAATAGATTGACAATCTCGTATCCCTCTATTATACAATCCTTCTACTTCTTCTAATAACCCTTGGTCCATCATTATATCAACTCGTAAGTTAATGCGATCGTATAGCATTTCTCGATCCATTGTCAAGCCAATCAAGGAAACATCGTATAATAACTCGTTTTCTTGTTTTTCAAGTTGATCACTCATTTTTTCACCCGTCGTGTGGAAAATTTCTAACGCTCTAATGACACGACGTACATTATTTGCATGAATACGCTCAGCACTTTCTGGGTCTACTTCTTGTAATTTCTTATGTACATATTCCACACCACGTTCTAATGCTAACTTTTCCATTTGTTCTCGGTATATAGTATCGCCAGCATCATCCGTAAACTGATAATCGAATAAAACAGATTGTATATACAGACCAGTTCCACCAACGATAATTGGCAATTTACCACGCTCTGTAATCTCTCGAATATGCTTACGAACACGTTCTTGAAATTCGGCAACAGAAAATGAGTCTTCCGGATTTTTTATATCGACCATATAATGCGGAATTCCATCCATCTCTTCTTTTGTCACCTTTGCAGTTCCAATATCCATCGTACGATAAATCTGCATGGAATCTCCACTTATAATTTCACCATTCAACGCTTTGGCAAGATCAATACTTAACTTCGTCTTTCCAACAGCAGTTGGTCCAATGATGACAGCAACTTTTTCACGTTGCACTTCTCCCATATCATTCAACTCTCTTTATGTAATGTACTCCATCTATTGATTATATCCAATCTTACCAATTTTAACGGCATGATTGCAAGTTCTTTCATTTCGGTACATGAAATTATAAATAAAAAAGAACATAGTTTGTCCAATTCCGCATATACATGATTAAAAATACCTTCGAGAGGATGAGTTGACTATGAAACAATCCACCATCAATTTTTCATCTTTAACAAAAGATCTTATTTTAGCTACTGCTACAAAAGAACAAAATTGTTCACAAGAAGAATTATATTTCGCCTTAAATTGTTTGCTACGTTCTTTTCATTCTACTCTCCAAGAAACAACATTACATCCAGAAAATAAAAATACAGAGTATATACAAAATCAATTTTGCAGTGCATATAAAATTATTACAGGTAAAACTATTTATCCTTTTCAATGATCCATAAAAGGCGGTTGCTTACACACGTTCAAGCAACCGCCTTTTATATTAATACATATACACTACTCTATAACTTTTACTTTTACAGATTTGCGCCCCCAGCTATCGGCACTACCATCTGAACCGACTAATACATCAATACGATTCCCTTTAATCGCACCGCCAGTATCTCCAGCAATCGCTTCTCCATATCCTTCTACCCATACTTTTGATCCAAGCGGAATTACTTTAGGATCAACAGCAATTACTTTCATATTCGGATTTGCTGTTAAATCATGCCCCATTGCAGTTAATACACGACCACCATACGTACCATTCTCACTTGGATGCGCTGTATACGCTGTCGCTTCTACTGTTATTTCACGTCCACCAGCAGGTGCACTTGTTTCAGTAGATTTCGTAACTTGTTTCGTAGTTGACTGCTGTTTTGCTACAGGTTTACTTGATTCTACATTTTTAACAGACTCTTTGCTCTTAACTACTTTATTATTTTTAACTGGCGTATTTACTCTTACTGGCGCCTCTTCTTGCGTTACAACTTCTTTCTTTTCAATTACAGGTGCCGTCCCTGTTAAAAATGGCATGTGAACATATCCCGTTTTTCCATTATAGTCAAATTGTAACCATTCATTTTGAACTTGATTTGTCGTTTCAATTACATCATCTTTATTCAGTTTACCAAGAATTTCAGAGTCAGTATTCGCTCCAGCACGAACATTTAACACGCCCGGCGTTACATAATATGTACTTTTTGTAAATTCAGCACTTACAAACGCTTCTTTACCATTTAATTTAATTTTTGCCCATCCGTTTTCTGTATTTATAACATCTAATTTATTTCCACTTAACATTTTACCTACAAGCTTTGACTCTACAGTTGGGTTTTCTCTAACATTTAATACGTCTGTTGTTACAATCGTTTCTGCTTTCGCAGAACCTGCAAAAATCCCAAGACCAAAAACTGCCGCCGTTGCTATACCTAATAATTTTTTCATGAATAGCCTCCATTTGCTTTGTTTTCGTATTTTCATTATAGCAACAGATTTTTAGGATTTTTAGAAATCACACAATTACAAACCATTCGTAATACACGATTAATGAGTTGTAACATAAATTTCCATATTAATGAATTCCATTTCTAATAGAATCCCCAATAGTTTTCATATATTTTCCACATACTAGCCCAGAATTTTTTTCCAAAAAAAATTACAGTATTACTTTTTTGTTACAAAAAAACCATATTTCATTACATCTTTTACCAAAATGCATCATTCTCCAATTATTAACTCCTTTTTTGTAATAAAAAAGAGCAGCTAATAAAAGCTACTCCTTTTTCATGTGTTATTTAACTTTCTTTTTCCAAATCCCCATCATAAGAGCTGAAATAACTGTCCCTATGAATATCGAGAAAATATATAGCACCGGTTTATTTACTAATGCGATAACAAACAATCCACCATGCGGTGCTGGTAATGTAATTTGGAATAACATAGATAATGCACCCGCAATACTTGAACCAACAACACAACTTACTATTACTCGAATCGGATCTGCAGCTGCAAATGGAATCGCACCTTCTGTAATAAACGATGCTCCCATAATATAATTTGTTAAACCAGATTTACGCTCTGCTTCAGTAAATTTTGATTTAAAGAAAGTAGTTGCGAATGCAATCGCTAATGGTGGTACCATACCACCGGCCATAACAGCAGAGTGTACGCCAAAGTTCTGCGCTTCTATTGCAGCAATACCAAATGTAAATGCAGCTTTATTAATTGGACCACCCATATCAATTGCCATCATACCACCTAATATAAGACCTAGTAATATAGCATTTGTACCGTTCAAACCATTTAACCATCCTGTTAACATTTCATTCAATGCTACTACAGGCGGAATTACTACTTTTTGCATAACAACTCCTGTAATCAACAATCCAAAGACCGGATATAACAATACAGGTTTAATTCCTTCTAACTGTGCTGGTAATCCTGAAAATAATCTTTTCAATCCTAAAACAACATACCCAGCTAAGAAACCAGCAATTAATCCCCCTAAAAATCCAGCATTCGCATGTGCTGCTAAAAATCCACCGACAACACCAGGCATAAATCCTGGACGATCAGCAATAGAACTCGCAATAAATCCAGCTAAAATTGGTACGAGGAATAAAAACGCACCTGTTTTGCCTCCACCAATAGACATTAACAATTCAGCCAATGGTCCTTCTGCTTTTATACCACCAATCCAAAATGCTAGTGCAATTAAAATTCCTCCACCCACAACGAATGGAAGCATATTACTTACACCGTTCATTAAGTGCTTATAAATTCCTAACCCTTTTTCTTTCTCTGTACTTTCTGTCTTCCCATCTTCCTTTATTCCATTAAAGATTGGCGCGTCTTGTTTTACAGCTCGATTAAGAAGTGTTTCCGTTTTTCTAATCCCATCAGCGACTGGCACTTGAATAACATGCTTCCCAGCAAAACGGTTCATTTCTACTTGTTTATCTGCGGCAACGATAATAGCTGTTGCTCGTTCAATGTCCTCTTTCGTTAAAGCGTTTTTTATACCTGTTGATCCATTCGTTTCAACTTTAATCGCTATTCCTAGCTCTGCTGCTTTTGCTTTCAAGCTATCCGCTGCCATATAGGTGTGAGCGATTCCAGTTGGGCAAGCCGTAACTGCTAGTACGTATGGTTCATTTCCTTCTGGTTTTGCAACTTCAATGTCTTCTTCTTCTTTTTCATTCTCTTTTTCATCAAATAAACGAAGAAGTTCCTCTTCATCCTTCGCTTCTAACAATTGCTTACGAAATCCTTCATCCATTAATAATGTAGATAGGCGCGATAACGTTTCTAAATGAGTATTATTCGCCCCTTCGCTCGCAGCAATCATAAAGAATAAATGTGCAGGCTGCCCATCAAGCGATTCATAGTTGATACCGCTTACACTTCTACCAAAACAAATCGCTGGTTGCTTAACAGCTTTTGTTTTCGCATGAGGTATTGCAATCCCTTCCCCTATACCAGTCGTACTTTGTGACTCTCGCTTTAAAATAGCTTCTTTAAATTCAGCTTTACTATTTAAACGATTTGCTCCGTCTAATTTCTCAACTAATTCATCTATGACAGCTTCTTTATTTGAAGCTGTCAAGTTCATAATAACTGTATCCCTTTTTAATAGTTCTGTAATTTTCATATGTTACTTCCCCCTATCGCTTAGTTACAATTACTCGCGACAATAATTCTTCTACTTTTTCTTTTTCACATAAATCAGCTGAAAATGCTGTTGCACTCCCTGTTGCAACGCCATATTGAAATGCCTTTTCAATATCTTTTGTCTGTTCATATTTACCTACAAATCCTGCAACGAGAGAATCTCCGGCCCCAACCGAATTAATTACAACACCTTTTGGAACAGTTGCTTCATATATACCTTCTGCCGTAAATAATAAAGCCCCATCTCCAGCCATTGATACGATAACGTGCTCTACACCTTGTTCAACTAATTTTCTTCCAAACGGTAAAACATCTTCTACTGTTGAAATCTCTACTCCGAATAACTCACCAAGTTCATGATGATTAGGCTTTAGTAAAAATGGTTTATTTTTAATTACATGCTGCAGCGCACTTCCACTTGCATCAACTACTACGCGAATACCTTTCTCAGCTCCGAGCGCTGCGATTGATTCATAAAAAGTAGTTGAGATAGACGCCGGTACACTTCCAGCTAGTACAACACAATCTCCCTGCCTCATACTTTCAATTTGTTTCATTAATTGTTCAAATTGTTCATTTGTCACATTAGGACCTTGCCCATTTAATTCTGTCTCTTCTTGCCCTTTTATTTTCACATTAATTCGGGAATCACCGTCTACTTGGACGAAGTTTGTTGTTACACCTTCCGCCTGTAATACATCTTTAATAAATCGACCGGTAAATCCACCAGTAAATCCAAGCGCTACATTTTCAACACCTAAACGATGAAGAACACGAGAAACGTTAATGCCTTTCCCTCCAGGAAATTTCATATCTTTCTCTGCTCGATTTACTGCTCCTAAATCGAAGGAATTAACTTGTACTACATAATCAATAGATGGGTTTAAAGTAACTGTATAGATCATTGTTTATCAGCCTCAATTACATTGGTTTGTCTTTTATATTTTTCTAAATCAATTTCTAAATAGTTTGTAATAATATTTGCTTCTTCAACATTGGCAATTTTCGCAAACGCAACTTCTGAAAACTTACTTTCATCAATTAAGAAATATCCTTCGTTTGCTAATGTTAATGCCATTTGTTTTAAAAGTGCCTCTTCTGGATCTGGAGTTGTAAAACCAAGCTGTTCATGCACACCATTCGCTCCTAAGAAACATTTATCAAAACGGTACTTCTGCATGCTTTCCTGTGCCATAGCACCAATTAAAGCTTTCGTCCTACTTTTCATCATTCCGCCTAGTAAATACGCACGAATATTATTTTCAACTAAAGCTTCAATATGCATAAGTCCATTCGTAACGACAGTAACATCTTTATTTATTAAAAATGGAATCATTTCAAATGTTGTACTTCCTGCATCTAAATAAATGCAATCACCTTGTTCAACAATGCTAGCCGCATAGTTAGCAATTTGTTGTTTTATTTGAATGTTTTTGGATGATTTTTCAACCATCGTTGGCTCTTGTCCTTTTCCTGTTAAAACAGCAGCACCACCATGAACTCTTTTTAATAACCTTTGCTTTTCCAATTGCGCTAAATCACGACGAATTGTTGATTCAGAGCTTTCTGTTCTTTCCACTAATTGCTGTAATTTAACAACCTTCTGCTCTTTTACAAGTTGCAATATCATTTGATGACGTTTAGGAGTTAACATTTTATTCACCTCTTCTTTGATTACAGTATAATGAAAACGATCACAAAAATCAACCATAAACATTCACAAATAACCAGAAACAGTCACAAACAGTTATAAACAGTTATAAACAACAAAAAAGAAACCCATTTGATTGTTATATCAAATGGGTTTCTTTTTTCGATTCACTTATAAAGAAGCTTTATATATACTTAAAACATCGTCTTTATTTAATTTTTTAAAGTTACCAAATTCACCATAAGCCATCGCTTTATCAGCCATTAAATCAATTTCATTTTCCCCAATACCGTAATCCGCTAACGTTACTGGTGCCTCAATTGAAGTCCAAAATTGACGTAACGCCTCAATTCCTTCTAACGCAATTTCTCGATCAGTCTTTTCATCTGTTTCTACATCGAATACGCGAATAGCGAACTGTTTAAAACGACTTACATTTTCATCTACAACACGCTTCATCCAGTTCGGGAATAAAATCGCAAGGCCACCCCCGTGTGGTATATCATGAACCGCAGAAACTGCATGTTCAATATTATGAGTCGCCCAATCTCCTTTTACTCCCATCGCTAAAATACCGTTTAACGCCATAGTACCGCAATATAAAATGGTTTCTCTATGCTCATAATTTTCTAAATCACTTAAAAGCTTAGGAGCAGTTTCAATTACTGTTTTTAAAACAGATTCACAATAACGATCTTGTAATTCTGTATTTGTTCCATGATGGAAATATTGCTCTAATACATGTGACATAATATCTACCATACCGTAAATTGTTTGATCCCTCGGCACAGACGCAGTATGAACTGGATCTAAAATCGAAAACTGCGGGAAAGTAACTGGGCTACCCCAGCCATATTTTTCATTCGTTTCCCAGTTTGTAATTACAGAACCAGCATTCATTTCAGATCCTGTTGCCGCAAGCGTAAGTACCGTACCAAATGGTAACGCCTCACTAGCAAATGCTTTTTTCGTTACAATATCCCATACATCTCCATCATATTTGCTACCAGCAGCAATTGCTTTCGTACAGTCGATTACACTTCCTCCGCCAACCGCTAATATGAATTCGACACCATTATCTTTACAAATTTGAATCCCTTTCTTTACAGTTGATACACGAGGATTCGGTTCAACACCTGTCAATTCAAATATTTCCGCATTTATATCTTTTAAAATAGAAATTACATTATCATAAATACCGTTTCTTTTAATGCTGCCTCCCCCGTATACGAGAAGAACTTTTTTACCGAACTGTGGAATTTCAGTTTTTAACTGTTCCAATTGACCTTTACCGAAAATAAGTTTCGTTGGATTACGAAATACAAAATTTTGCATATCCCTTTACCATCCCTTCTATATGAAAAGCAACTATACTTTTGTATACCATATTTTTTTCATTTCACAAAAATATTTGCCTAACAAAAAAAATCCCAGCCTAAAGGCTGAGATTTTTTATTGATAATAAGGTGAGATCATTAAGTAAACAATAACACCAGATAAACTTACATATAACCAAATTGGCATCGTCCAACGTACAATTTTACGATGACGTGTTAATTGATTTGTAAAACCAAATACAAGTGCAAACAATGCAAGTGGTACAATAATTGCTGCCAGGATAATATGTGTAATTAAAATGATGAAATACACATATTTAATGAATCCTTCTCCACCAAAATGTGTTGCTGGCGCCAAGTAATGATACGATAAATAAGAAACACAAAATAGCAACGTCGTTGTAAATGCTGCTAAGATGAAACCACGGTGCATTTTCACATTCTTCTTAATAATAGAGTATAAAGCTGCTAATAAGAATACGAACGTAAAGCTATTAAAAATTGCATTTAACATTGGTAAAATTGTTACATCAAAATGTACTTCTCCTTCATAGCCAACAGGTCCAAAGAACAAAAATAAAATAATCGCATTTACAATTACAGAAAGCGTTATCACAATAGGAGCATAGCTTTTCTGATTAGTTGATTGATCCACCAAAATGGTCACTCCTCTTCCTTCAAATATGTATACGTAACCTCACTATTTTAACATATTATTCACAGTGTAAATGTGACAATAGTTTGACACAGTAAGACAGCGCAAAGAAAAAAATCCTTCTTAATAAAACTTCTTAAGAAGGATTTTATCGCTTTATTATTTAAATAGCAATGTAATTAGTTTTTGTTAAAAAACGTATTGCTATATGCTTGATAAATTTCAGACACTTGATATCCCATTAAAGAAATTGCTGTTAATGAAAAGAAACCAATCATAAGAAATCGAAACCACATATAAATCTCCTCCTTGTATTTAGCTTAAAAAGCAGTCGCTATATTACAAGTTGAATGGCACTCTTCATCGTCACTTTCCTTTTTCTTTACAATTGCTGTTATAAATCGAATCATAAAGAAAATCACAAAAGGAAACTGTTCGTAATTTACCTTGGCATAGTTTGGCAACGGCTCGCGCTGCACATCGAACGGAGATGAGAAGGAATAGAACATACCTTGCTCTTCCATATATACAATTACAATTTTCATACAAAACATTATTCCTAGAAATGAAACAATATCTTGCCATTCTGTCGTATATAACAAGTTATACAGCTCTAGTACGTACTCTTCCATCGTCATCCCCCCTTCCTTTTTTACCATTTTGCTCGCCTTCATATAAAAAGTCAAGAAAAAAGTTTATATCCACTATGACAATAGTAATTACTTGTTTCTATGATTATATATGATTCTTTTATAGCAATGATTGGGTGTAACTCTCTTCTAAAACAAGAAATTAGAATCGAACAGATTCCTCATTCTTGCTTTTAGGATTCAACAATGTACTATTTTTATTTCTATTAAAAATAAAATAAGAAATTATTATAAGAACAGTAACAAGCATTGTTAAAAGCGCTTGTGAACGTAAAGATTCAATTGCGAGCATGGCAACTAAAACTGCTATAATCGCAGTAATTGTAACATATGTTACATATGGAAAAAGCCACATTTTGACTTTCAAATTTTGTTGTTCCGCTTTCCCCATTTTTTTACGTATCTTGAAATGTGAAACTGCTATAACGAGATAAACGAGTAACGCAATCCCGCCAGATGCATTCACTAAAAATAAAAATACTTTATCTGGAGATATGTAACTAAAAACAACTCCAATGTAAGCAAAGAAAGTTCCAAATAAAACCGCCCGAACTGGAACACCACTACTATTCAATTTCAAAAATGCCTTTGGCGCGTCTCCTCTTTCTGCCATTGAAAAAAGCATTCTTGAGTTCGTATATAAACCCGAATTTAAACAAGAAAGTACAGCTGTTAAAACGATAAAGTTCATAATTTGTGCTGCCGCTGGTATCCCTATATGTTCCAGCACCGCCACAAACGGGCTTTTTAGTATGTTCGCTGAATTCCACGGAAGGAGTGTAACAACTACAGCAATCGATCCAATGAAAAATACGAGAATACGCCAAATTACACTATTTGTTGCTGTTTTTACTGCTTTTACAGGTTCGGCAGACTCTCCAGCGGCTACTGCGACAATCTCTGATCCCATAAATGAAAATATAACGACGGTAATTCCAAGTAGCACCGAACTTATACCATTTGGCATAAATCCTCCTTGCCCTACTAAATTCGAAGTGCCAGGTGCTTCCGTTCCTGGTACAAATCCTAAAATAACAGCGAGTCCAAGACAAAGGAACAAAACGATACTTATTACTTTAATAAATGAAAACCAATATTCAAACTCTCCAAATGATTTCACCGAAAAAACATTCGTCAATGTTAATAAAATCGTTAATATTAAGCTTAATAACCAGAGCGGGATTTCTGGAATCCAATATTGAATAATACCAGCACCTGCTGTAGCTTCTATCGCAATAACAATTACCCAGAAAAACCAATATAGCCACCCAATTGTATAACCCGCCCATGGACCAATTGCTTCTCTTGCATATGTTGCAAATGAACCACTTGTCGGGTTAATAGCTGCCATTTCCCCTAGCATTCTCATAACGAAAATGACTAGAAGTCCTGCTAATGCATATGAAACGATAGAACCTGGCCCTGCTGAATGCACAACCGCACCGCTTCCAACAAACAAACCAGCTCCTATTACGCCACCAATGGAAATCATTGTAATGTGGCGTATTTTGAGGTCTTTCTTAAGATTTTTATCCAACTCTTGTACATCCCCTTCCAAACTTAATTTTGAAATTTCCCCCGCATTAACGGGCAGTAAGACCCCCACCTCAAAATTCAGCGGAAGCAAAGAAGTTAGGTGGGAATCTACTGCCCGTAAAAGCCCGATTGGTGAGGGCTGATAATCAGCGGGGGATGAACAAAGCCCCACTGATTAAAGTTTCACTTTATGTAAGAGTATTATGCGAAAAATCTTGTCCTATACTTTAAAATATATCAAAATATTCTGAATTTAACAATCGTAATTCGACCTCCTCCAAAAATTATTACATTAGGTTTAATAATTTTCCATACACAATTGTTGAGAAAATTATAGTCACCTTACAAAAGTTCAAATTTTCAGATATCATGAAATAAACAAGATTATACATCTAGACAACTTTTTGTATAGGAGTGTTGATATGTTAAACAAGTTCAAATTTATTTGTTGTACTTTAGTAATTTTCTTACTGCTACCGCTAGCTCCCTTCCAAGCACAAGCTGCAAACAATTTAGGATCAAAATTACTCGTTGGATACTGGCATAACTTCGATAACGGTACTGGTATTATTAAATTAAGGGACGTTTCACCAAAATGGGATGTAATCAATGTATCTTTCGGTGAAACTGGTGGTGATCGTTCCACTGTTGAATTTTCTCCTGTGTATGGTACAGATGCAGAGTTTAAATCAGATATTTCTTATTTAAAAAGTAAAGGTAAGAAAATAGTTCTTTCAATAGGTGGACAAAATGGGGTCGTTTTACTTCCTGACAATGCGGCTAAGCAACGTTTTATTAATTCCCTACAATCTCTGATCGATAAATACGGTTTTGATGGAATAGATATTGACCTTGAATCAGGTATTTACTTAAACGGAAATGACACTAATTTTAAAAACCCAACTACTCCTCAAATCGTAAATCTTATCTCAGCTATTCGAACAATCTCAGATCATTACGGTCCAGATTTTCTATTAAGCATGGCTCCTGAAACAGCTTATGTTCAAGGTGGTTATAGCGCATACGGAAGCATCTGGGGTGCTTATTTACCGATTATTTACGGAGTAAAAGACAAACTAACATACATTCACGTTCAACACTACAACGCTGGTAGCGGGATTGGAATGGACGGTAATAACTACAATCAAGGCACTGCAGACTACGAAGTCGCTATGGCAGATATGCTCTTACATGGTTTTCCTGTAGGTGGTAATGCAACTAACATTTTCCCAGCTCTTCGTTCGGATCAAGTCATGATTGGACTTCCTGCAGCACCAGCGGCCGCTCCAAGTGGCGGATATATTTCTCCAACTGAAATGAAAAAAGCTTTAGATTATATCATTAAAGGAATTCCTTTCGGAGGAAAGTATAAACTTTCAAATCAGAGTGGCTACCCTGCATTCCGCGGCCTAATGTCTTGGTCTATTAATTGGGATGCAAAAAACAACTTTGAATTCTCTAATAACTATAGAACATATTTTGATGCTATTCCCTTGGAAAAATAATAAAAAACAACAATAGGTTACATAACCTATTGTTGTTTTTTATTTATGTAAATTACTTTTTCACTTCTACATGATGAAAAGATTCTTTTCCATCTCTACATAACTATTTACAATACTTAAAAGTAATTTGCCACGAAACCATTTCGTTACATAAACTTTCCAATTCTTTATGCCATGTTTCTACCATAGAAATTCCCCTTTCCTTTTTAACACTTTAAATAAAAATCACATAACATTCTGTATTTACCCAATAAAAAAAGAGAACTTTCTCTGAAAGTCCTGTTACTACTCTAAAATAGTCTAGTTGCTATTTTGCTTTAACACAAATACTGAAAGTTCAGGTACACTCCAAAATCTAACAGGCATTCGGGTTGTCCCAATACCACGATTTACGTATAAATGTAACGGCTTATTCTTCCCTTCTAATTCATACATACCTTCAACATGACTCTCAGCTAATTTTGTAGTAATTAATGGACCTATAAAAGGAATTTGAACTTGTCCTCCGTGACTATGTCCTGACATTTGAAAATCAACTGGGTAACGAGCTACTTTGTCTACAACATCCGGCTCATGTACTAAGAGCATATTAAAATCTTGTTGCCTTACTTGTTTTAAAGTCGCGTCTATTTGCGGCTTCCCTAATAAAAAATCATCCAAACCTGATATTGTAATATATTTGCCATTTTCCGCATTAATTTTATGCACTTCATTTACTAACACAGAGAAACCAGCTTCCTCCATATACTTTTTATAAAATAAACTACCTCCCCCGCCCCTATCATGATTCCCAAACACTGCATATTTCCCTAAGGGCGCATGTATTTTCTGCAAAATGCTTTGCGCTTCTTCTCTTTCTGCCTTATACGATCCAAACTTATCTATTAAATCCCCTGTAAAAACTACTATATCTGGATGTAACGTATTCATCTTCTCTACCAAATTTTCTAGTTGTTTCAATGTAAATTCTGGCCCTAAATGCACATCTGAGAATTGTAATATCTTTTTGTTATTAAACTCTTTAGGAATTGTAGAAGCTTCTATTTCATTCCACGTAACTGTTACTAGTTTTCGTTCTATTTCTGTCGCATAGAAATACAAACTTATTGAAATCATTACTATACTTATGAAACTGATTATACATATCTTGACGATTGATTTTTTTTGTTCTTTTTTTACATGATTCGTATTCATGTTCTCACCTCTAGAAGTACTTTAAAGCCTTATTGTTACATTAATGTGACAACATGAACAATGTTAGCTATATCCAATTCTATCCTCATTCACTTTGACAAATTTATACAGAAGTCATAACATATTTTTATAATACATAGATTCTTAAAAATGTTCCTTCTATTCATTCTATCATTTTATTAAGGAGAGATTATTCATGTCTGTATTTACACCAGAAGAAATTACGGAACTTGCTGCGAATTCCGGAAGAAAAAAAGCTCATTTATCATTACTCCCTATGCTAATTCTCGGTTTTTTTGGTGGTGCTTTCATAGCATTAGGGTATTTACTCGATATTCATGTTATTGGAACAATGCCAAAGTCTTGGGGATCATTTACTAGTTTTCTAGGTGCCGCTGTATTCCCTATCGGTCTTATACTCGTTATTCTTGCAGGCGGTGAGTTAGTAACTGGCAATATGATGACCGTTTCAATGGCGTGGCTTCACAAAAAAATCGAATTATTTCACTTCATTCGAAATTTAGTTATTGTTACGTTTAGCAACTTCATAGGTGCTGTATTCGTTGCTTATTTTTTCGGTCATATCGTCGGATTAACAGAGGGAGCTTTTTTAGCGAAAACAGTTTCTATTGCGCAAGCTAAACTACAAGATACACCACTACAAGCCTTCATTTCTGCAATCGGATGTAATTGGCTCGTTTGTTTAGCTGTTTGGCTCAGTATGGGAAGTAAAGAATTTATCGGGAAGATTATCGGTATTTGGTTCCCAGTTATGACTTTTGTTGCGATTGGATTTCAACACGTTGTAGCCAATATGTTTGTCATCCCAGCTGCAATTTTTGCCGGTCATTTAACTTGGATTGAATATTTTCCAAACTTCATTTTTGTTTTCTTCGGAAACTTAGTAGGAGGTATGTTATTTGTAGCATTACCTTATTTCATATCCTATAATAAGGAACTCCCTTCCAATAAAGAGCAAACTGCATTAAAGAAAAAATCTGTATCCGCTTAAATTGAAAGTCTATACAGTGGCTCTAAAAAATATTACAAATTTCATTTTTTTTACGAATATATGTGCGTACACTTGTTCTCGAATGTTTTATACGTTATAATAACAACTTAAATAGCATTATTTACATATGAGGTGAAAAACATGAACAAAACAGAATTAATTAAAAACGTAGCACAAAATGCTGAGATTTCTCAAAAAGAAGCTACTGTAGTTGTACAAACTGTAGTAGAATCAATCACTAACACTTTAGCTGCTGGTGAAAAAGTACAACTTATCGGATTCGGTACATTCGAAGTACGCGAAAGAGCTGCTCGTACAGGCCGTAACCCACAAACTGGTGAAGAAATGCAAATCGCAGCTTCTAAAGTACCTGCTTTCAAAGCTGGTAAAGAACTTAAAGAAGCTGTAAAATAATGAAAAAATAGCCTTCTCGTTTACGAGAGGGCTATTTTTTTCATTACATAATTAATAAAAATCTGGCCATTATGCTGTTTCTTTTGTTCCTTTATGCAAATAAAGCCTTTACTTTCAAAGAAAGGTTTTGCTGTAATACTTGCTTCTGTATAAATCTCCCTATGCCCCAAGTTCACTGCTTCTTTTTCTAGCTTCTTTAGTATGTATGAGGCTATCCTTTTCCCTTGATAATCTTTATGCGTAAATAAGCGATCTACGTAATGATCATCATTATAATCCCCAAATCCCACTATCCTACCGTTATGATCCGCTACATAACTAATATTCTTCTCTAAAGACTGTAACCAACTTTCCCTATCTAGTTGATCTGGTGCCCATGCCTGTAGCTGTAACACGTTATAATCTTTTGCATTAATTGTATGAACTGTTTCATAGAACAACTGTAATACTTGTTCTAAATCCTCCTTATGGAATATTCTAATGATCGTATCTTTTAACATATATGAACCTCCTTACTAAACTATCATTTAACTTGTCTACCATCTAGTATTCAATATTTCTGCTTTATTATATCTTTTTTCTTTCTATATAAACAAAAAACAATACTTATTTCAAAGTATTGTTTTTCGTTTAAAAGCATATGCAATTACTCTCTAGATTTTTATTTTTTTAATTTCACTCTTTGTAATCGTAATGCATTTAATACAACGGATACAGAACTAAATGCCATAGCCGCTCCTGCAACCCAAGGTGCTAAGAAACCGAACGCCGCAATCGGGATTCCTAATCCGTTATAAGCTAGTGCCCAGAATAAATTTTGCTTAATATTTCTTATCGTCATCTTACTCATAAAGATTGCATCAGCAATACTATTTAAATCCCCACGGATTAACGTAATATCTGCCGCTTCCATCGCTACATCCGTTCCTGTTCCAATTGCCATACCGATATCCGCCGTAGCAAGAGCAGGAGCATCATTTATTCCATCTCCAACCATTGCTACTTTCTTACCTTGTGCTTGGAGTTTTTTCACTTCTTCTGCTTTTCCTTCTGGTAATACTTCTGCAATTACGTGATCAATACCAACTTGCTTAGCGATTGCCTGAGCAGTTTGTGTGTTATCTCCTGTAATCATAACAACGTCTAGACCCATTTTCTTAAGTCTTGCGATAGCTGCTTTTGAAGTATCTTTTACAGTATCTGCAACGGCCACTATACCAGCATATTCTTTATTGATCGCAATAAGCATTGCTGTTTTTCCTTCTCGTTCTAGCTCTTCCATCGATTTAGAAACTTCTTCAATATCAATATCGAATTTCTTCATTAATCGACGTGTACCAATTAATAATTGTTTCCCTTCTACAACTGATTCGATACCGAATCCTGGAATCGCTTCAAACGTTTCTGAACTTGGGATATCAATTTTCTTTTCTTTAATTCCTTCTACAATCGCTTCTGCAAGTGGATGTTCAGAATTTTTTTCTGCCGCAGCGACTAAACGTAGTATTTCTTCTTCATGGAATCCATCTGCTACAATTACATCTGTTAAAACAGGCTTTCCGTTTGTCACAGTACCTGTTTTATCTAGAATAACTGTATCTAATCGGTGCGTTGCTTCTAAATGCTCTCCACCTTTAAATAAAATACCATACTCAGCTGATCTTCCTGATCCAGCCATAATAGATGTAGGTGTCGCAAGACCTAATGCACATGGACAAGCTATAACAAGTACGGCTATCATTTTCTCAAGTGCTCCGCCAAAATCACCAGGTGTAACAAATAGCATCCACACTGCAAATGTGATAATAGCAATCACAACTACAACGGGTACGAAAATACCTGAAATTTGATCAGCTACTCTTTGAATAGGAGCTTTTGACCCTTGCGCCTCTTCTACTACTTTAATAATTTGAGCTAATGCAGTATCTCTTCCTACCTTAGTTGCTTTCACTTTTAAAAATCCATTTTTATTCATTGTAGAACCGATTACTACATCCCCAATTGTTTTATCAACTGGAATACTCTCACCTGTTAACATCGATTCATCTATTGCTGACTTTCCTTCTACAATTTCTCCATCTACCGGGATTTTTTCACCAGGTTTTACATAAACGATATCACCAGCTACTACTTCTTCGATTAAAATTTTCATTTCTGTTCCGTCTCGTAGAACAGTAGCGGTTTTCGCCTGTAATCCCATTAATTTTTTAATTGCTTCTGACGAGCGTCCCTTTGCCTTTGCTTCAAATAATTTACCTAAAATAATTAATGTAATAAGTACTGCACTCGTTTCAAAATACAAGTCTGTCATATGTTCCGAAGAACCAATCGACCTAATACTTAAATACACACTGTAAAAATACGCTGCCGACGTTCCAAGTGCCACGAGAACATCCATATTGGCACTTTTATTTCGTAACGCTTTATAAGCTCCAACATAAAACTGCCCACCAATGATAAACTGAACTGGAGTTGCAAGAGCTAGCTGCACCCAAGGGTTCATAAGCATATCAGGTAAATAAATAAACGATGTAAATGAGAAATGACTTACCATTGCCCACAGTAACGGGAATGATAAAATAAATGAAATGATAAATTTCTTCTTTTGTCGCTCAATTTCTTGTAAGCGATGATCAGTTGATCCATCTTGCTCATCTGATTTCACTTCCAATTTATATCCTAATTTCGTAATTGCACTCTTCATTTCATTTACATTAATTTCATCAGGGTTAAAATCTACTGTAGCTGATTCCAAAGCGAAATTTACTGTCGCTCCGTTCACACCTTCTAACTTATTTAAACGCTTTTCTACTCTATTCGCACATGCTGCGCATGTCATCCCTGAAACAGTAAACTCAGCTTTATCACTTACAATTCCATATCCTAACGATTCAACTTTTTCCTTAAACTGTTGCGGATTTGTTTTTTGGGGATCATACATTATTTTTGTTTTTTCAAGTGCAAAATTTACATTTGCATCATGAACACCTTCTACTTTTTTCAGACCTTTTTCAATTCTATTCGCACATGCCGCACATGTCATTCCTGATATTTGAAGATTAGCCTCTTTCTGTTCATTCATGTCTCTCACCTCTATATACCCTCATAAGGTATAATTATTAACAAAATAAATCGTACTTCCTATAAAGTACGATTTATTTCCATATCTAAAAATAATTATTGAACATCGTATCCTTGATCTTCAATTACAGCAACGATATCTTTTAGTGTTACAGCAGACGAGTCGATAGTAACTTCAACAGTTCCTTCTGCTAATTGAACCTTCACTTGTTCAACACCGTTTAGTTCTTTCACACTGCTTTCAATAGAATTTACACAATGTCCACAAGACATACCTTCAACTTTTAATGTTAACTGTTCCATTTAAAATCCTCCTCTTGTTTCTTCATTGTTTGTTAATCACAATTACATCTTACCATACCCCCCTAAGGTAATCAATGGTTTTATATCATGATTTTTCAATTATTTTCTAAAAGTTTATTTTACATACACTTTTTCACATCAATACCCCGAAATCTTATATGAAGGTAAACAAAAAACAAGCCAGTTACATACTAGCTTGTTTTTACGCTTTTGAAAAACGTTCAAATACAGTCATTAATTCTTCAATTGCTTCGTCACCATTGCCATCTTTAATAGCACCTGAAACACAATGACTTGTATGGTTTTTTAATACACCCATTCCTACTTTTTTCATCGCTGCATTAATCGCTGAAATTTGCACTAAAATATCCACGCAATAACGATCATTTTCAATCATATTTTGAATACCGCGGACCTGTCCTTCAATTCTCTTTAATCTATTTATAATCTGCTCTTTTTCTTTTTCTGATCTATGTGTTACCGCTTCATGCTCTTTATGATCCATAATTATCACCTTCTTAAAGTTTCTCTTCATCCAATAAAACAATTGCTTTTACGAGTATACCAATTATAGCATTAATTATCTACGTATGATACCCCATATGAGTATATTTCCGCTCTATGCTTATTCTTAACAACTTATTAGCTTCTCAGACTCAATTATTATGATACCCTTGCCTTTTTTTCAAAAAACAATAATAAGCAGGGATTATCCATCCCCGCTTATTATTCATCCACAAATATAAAAGTCTCAATTTTCACACGTGTAAATTGAGACTTTTTTCTTCCTATATATAATTATTGCTGATCACATACTTTTGTATCATTCACTACTGAAGTTCCTTCAACGGTTACCGTATGAAAACAATCATTTACACGAACTGTCACGACATTATCTTGCCGATCAATAACGTGATATTCATTAAAATTTTTATTCAGAGCACTGCGAATTTGTTCTCCTTCATAAATTGGAATGCCATGTGATAAAACCCAAATAAGCCCAGCGATAGCAAGAATAGTTTTCATACGATCTACCTCCTTGAGAATATAGTGAACTTTTAATCCATGCTGTTTCAGCTCTTCTAATCATGAATGGAATGAATCAAGCCTTTTTGGAAATAAGTTCATTTCGTCTATTTTATGTTTATGCTAATTGTGACCGAATTGTGACAACTTTTTGTCTCTTTAGACGAAAAGTTGAAACAAAACGTTCAAAAAAGACAATTCTACTTGCACAAACAAAAGGCTATGGAAAATTTACCATAGCCTTTTGTTTGCATTTTATTAGATATTCATTTCAATTTATACGTAACTAATAAACCTTAACCCTTTACTTAAAGAAGTCGGCACAACAGATGCGTGATTCTCCCCTTCAGCTTCATAAAACGTAAATCGAAACTGATCGTGTTTGACTTGGAGAAGACGCTCTGATAATTCATTTGCCCCTACAACCATATGCTCTCGTTCTAGTGACCCAACTGTAAGGAACACTCCCGTTTGAAACTTGGCACTGTTTAATTCATTTATAAGATTCGCTTCTTTTTCAAGCACAGATTGGTTATTCCACCAGATTGATGGACTACTAATAAAATAATTTTGAAAGGCATTTACGTTTGTAAATAATATATGTAAAGCAAATAAGCCACCTAACGAATGCCCAAATAATGTTTGCTTTCCTTTATCAATCTTATAATTATTTTCAATTTGAGGTTTCAGTTCTTCTTCCATAAAAGTAAAGAAGTTATGTGCTCCTCCTGTTTTAGGCCACGATTTGCCATCTGGTTTTAAAGGCGCATCTTTTGAAATTACACTTGGCGTAAAATCATAACATCTTTCTTCTCCTGAAAATGCCTCTTCAATTGGATAACCAATACCTATTATAATGGCTGGTGAAACACCTGTTTTTTCCGCTCTAACTGATTGTATTTTAACCGCTTCATGGAATGTTTGAAAAAAGGCATTGCCATCTAATACGTATATAACAGGATATCCTGACTCTGGTGCTGGCCGCCTCGGCTTTGAAATATGAATTTGATATTCCTTACAGTCTAATTTTGAATACAGTTTCCACTGTTCTGTATTAGATGTAATAATCTGCTGTTTTTCAATAGTAGTATTCATCTTATATTCCCCCCTTCTTAACTCGTTACATATATCTCTACTTTCTCTTCTTGAAGTGCAACGCTATCGTATCCAAAACAAACAGGAGACCCATTATACGGATCAATCATGACACGCGCATCAATATGAAATACTTCTTTTAACACTTCATTTGTAATGATTTCTTCTGGGCTACCAGTTGTAACGATTTCCCCTTCCTTCATCGCAATAATTTCATCTGAAAACCTTGCTGCATGGTTAATATCATGTAGTACCATAACAACCGTACAATTATGTTCTTTATTTAACTTCTCCACAATTTGTAATACATCTAATTGATGAGACATATCGAGATATGTAGTTGGTTCATCTAGTAGTAACACTTCTGTCTCTTGTGCTAAAGCCATCGCTAGCCATACCTTTTGTCTTTGACCGCCTGATAAATTTGCAATTTGTCTCGTTCGAAATTCAGAAGTTTTCGTTATATCTAATGCCCAATCAATCATCTCTTTATCTTTTGAAGTTAACTTATTTACATTATTTCGATGTGGATAGCGTCCATAGGAAATTAATTCTTCCACTTTAAGTTCTCCTGGTGCAATTGGAGTTTGCGGGAGTAAAGCTAACTGCTTCGCAATTTCTTTTGTTGGAATCGTATTTAAATCCTGTCCTTGCAAATATACTTTACCGCTCTTTTGCTTTAAAATTCTTCCCATTGTTTTTAACAGTGTTGATTTCCCGCACCCGTTTGGCCCTATAATTGTCGTTACTTTTCCTTCTTGTATTTCCACATTTAAATCGCGAAACACTGTAAGCTTTTCATAACTCGTTTCTAAATTTTTTGCACTTAAAATACTCACTTTTATTCCTCCTCTTACGCTTTCGCCTTATAAAGTAAATATAAGAAATACGGTACACCGACAATAGAAATAACGATCCCAACAGGTAACTCTACAGGGGTGAAAACTGTTTTTGCAATAAAGTCTGAAGCTATTACAAGGAACATTCCGATTACTCCGCACGTAGGAATGATATGCTTATGCTGAATACCGACAAGCCTTTTTGCTATATGCGGTGCCATTAATCCAATGAAACCAATACTTCCTGAAACTGCAACACATGCACTTACAAGTCCGATACTACTTAATAGTAAAATAGATTTCTCTCTTTCTACTGAAACACCTAAACTTGTAATACTCGTTTCTTCCAATTGAAATAAATCTAATAAATAAGCTTTCTTTTGTATAAGCGGAATTAATATGATAAGCCACGGCAACATAGCAATAATATACTTCCAGTTTGCACTATATATACTTCCTGACACCCAAACTGCAGCCATCTCGAAATCAGTTGACTTCATTTTGAGTGATAAGTACATAGAAAATGCTCCAAATCCTGACCCAATCGCAATCCCTGTTAATAAAAGACGTTGGGAGTCTAGCTTACCGTTTTTCCATGAAAACAGATAAATGATGATAGCTGCACCTAATCCGCCGACTAAACCAAACATTGGCATCATCATAATAGACATCCAGTCTGTGCTCTTTAATTGCCCTTGAAAGAAAAACATAAAAATAACGATTGCTGTGCCGGCCCCAGCATTCACTCCTAAAATACCTGGGTCTGCCAATCCATTTCTCGTAATCCCTTGAATAACAGCACCTGCAACACCTAGGCCTAATCCTACTAGCCCAGCAATTACGATACGAGGAAGACGAAACTCAAAAATAACTAAATCATGGTCTGGTACTGGATCTATTCTAAAGAGTGTTTTAAATACATCTGTAATTGTAATATCAAACGTACCATTCGTTAAACTAATATAAATAGCACATAGTATTAAAAATATAATAATCCCCATCGTCATTCCGAAACGTTGACTTGAACTTTTAAGCATGTCTCTCTCCTCCTCTTGTACGAATTAAATAAAGGAAGAAAGGAATTCCAATTAAGGAGGTAACGACCCCAATAGGTGTTTCAAATGGATAGTTTACAAATCTACTTAAAACATCACATAACGCTAAGAAAACTCCACCAATAACGCCTGCACATGGCAAAATCCACTTATAATCTACCCCAATTATAAAGCGAGTAATGTGCGGAATAATTAAACCTACAAAACCAACTTTTCCTACTAAAGCAACTGCTGTTCCTGTTAAAAAGATAACTGATAAAATTGCCATCGCTTTAACTAATTTTGTACGTTGTCCTAGATTAATAGATACCTCTTCTCCTAAAGAAAGAATTGTAATAGATTTTGATATTAATAAAGCTAAAGCTATCCCAATTATCCCAAAAGGTATCGTGATTTTAATTACAGTAGGGTCCACTTGATCTAACTTTGCATTAAACCAAAAACTAACATTTTGAGAAATTTGGAAATACGAAGCCATCGCAGCAGATACACTACTTAAAAATGTTCCTATAACTGTTCCTATAATCGCTAACCTAACAGGGGATAAACCATTTTGAAGGAGCGAACCAAAACCAAACACGATACCTGCTCCTAGTGCAGAACCAATCATTGAACATAAAACCATACCAATTGATGACATTCCCGGAAGAAAAATCATACAAAGTGTAATAACAAAGGCTGCCCCAGCCGTCACACCCATAATAGAAGGGGATGCAAGATAGTTTCTTGTCATCCCCTGCATAAGTGCTCCTGATATGGCTAGAAATGCTCCAACTAAAAGAGCTGCAACTACCCTTGGTAAACGTGAAGTAATAATAATATTATGATTTACATCGCTTGAATCAAAATGAAATAATGCGTTCCACACTATTTCAGCATCAATACTCTTCGCCCCATACAAAATAGAAAATATAACTGTAAATAAGATGAGTATGGGTGCTATACATAATATAGTCACTGGTACTGCATTTGTTTTCTGCATATCATTCAACGCACCTTACTTATTGTATTATTTAGATACATTTTTCACTGCTTCTTTTAAGAATGCTGTTTTACTCCAAGCAGTACCACCTTGTGCCATTGGGTCTACAACGTTTACAAATACTTTCTTTTCCTTCGCAGCATTCATACTTTGCCAAATTGGATTACTTTCAATTTCTTCTAGCACTTTCGGATTTTTATTTTCAGTTGTCTCATATTGTAAGAAAATATAATCCGGATTAAGTTCAGCAAGTTTTTCAAATGAAATTTTCTCTTGTGCTTTTACAGTTTTCAATTGTTCTGGAGCAGTTAATCCAAGATCTTTATAAATGACAGGGTTGAAGTATACTCCTTCTGGATATAGGAATAATTCGTTTGCTCTTAGTCTAATGACAAGTACTTTTTTGTCTTTTAACTTATCTCCTAGTTTTGCTTTTGCCTTTTCAGCGTCTGAATTGTAATCTTTAATAATTTTTTCTGCTTTATCTTTTTTACCAGTTAATTCTCCCATTAACTTTAAGTTATCTTCCCAATTTGTTGAAACGTGTGATACCGGGAATGTAGGAGCTACTTTCGTAAACTTTTCAGCTGTTTCTGCTGGGAATTTCGTACTTGATGTAATAACGTCTGGCTTTAATTGTAGTAATGTTTCAAAATTTGGTTGCATTTTCTCGCCAACAGATTTCGCACCCTCTAAATCTTTCTCAAGATACTTCGGTAATTTACCACCAACAGTAATGGCACCTACTGGCTTAATACCAAGTACCGCTGCATCTTCCATTGACTCTAAACTAGCTGTCGCAATTTTATCTACTTTTGCTGGTACTGTATATTCTTTACCTAAATATGTAATTTTTCTTTTTTCGTCTTTTTTCGTTTCCGTAGCTTTTGTCTGTTGCTTTTGTTCTCCTGAAGTTTTATCCGTACTATTGCATGCTGCTAGTCCTACACTTAAAACTGTAACCATCCCTAAAGTAAATAACTTCTTGTTCATCTTTATATAACTCCTCTCGAATTCTCAAACTATATTCTCAATAAAATTTAACTATATGAAACTTGTCTCACATATATATTTCATTAGATTAATAATTCTATCCAGAACTCATTCTCGTTCACTTCCCCTAAACTATAATTCTTTTACACCTCATCTATTGATAACACTTTTCATTGATAATGATTATCGTTACTAAGTATATATTTAATATGCAATTATTTCAAGAAAGATTTGAAAAATTTTAACAAACTGAATAAAAAAGAAGTATCCGCCTAATCTTAGGAAGATACTTCTTTTTTTAGAAATTTATATGTAATTCAACTGGGCAATGGTCTGATCCCATCACTTCACTATTAATTTTCGCCTCTGTTATTTTGTCTTTCATTCTTTCCGAAACAACAAAATAATCTAAACGCCATCCAATATTTTTTGCTCTCGCTCCCATACGATACGACCACCACGAATATGCACCTTCCTGATCAGGATACAGATAACGATACGTATCAATAAATCCTTCTTCTAAAATACATGTGAATTTCTCTCGTTCCTCATCAGAGAATCCAGGGTTTTTACGATTACTTTTTGGATTTTTTAAATCGATTTCTTTATGAGCAACGTTTAAATCACCGCAAAAAACAACGGGCTTTTTTTCATCTAATTGCTTAATATAAGCCCTGAAATCATCTTCCCATTTCATTCTGTAATCTAATCGTTCTAATCCTCGTTTTGAGTTTGGTGTATATAACGTTATCATGTAAAAATCTTCGAATTCTAAAGTAATAACTCGTCCTTCTTGATCATGCTCTTCAATTCCTAAACCGTATGTTACAGATAGCGGTTCTTTTTTCGAAAAAATAGCCGTTCCTGAATAACCTTTTTTCACAGCATAATTCCAGTATGTATAATATCCCTCTTGATTCAAATCAATTTGCCCATCTTGTAATTTAATCTCTTGTAAACAAAATATATCAGCATTTGATTCCTTAAGATATTCTAAAAATCCACCTTTTGCGATAACTGCTCGCAAACCATTTACATTCCACGAAATTAACTTCACCTATAGTCCTCCTCTTGATGTTCACTTTCAAATTTCATGCTATCACAAAATAGAAAAACAATCATATTTTCACCTTTGTAATCTTGCTCTTACATTTGTGAATACATACATACGCACTTTATTCAGGTTATACTAATTTCAGAGGTGATGTTCTTTGCACAATGAAGGGATTACGTTAACAAATGAGCATTGGCAAGCAATTATTCATAATGATTCTTCCTATGATAGTAAATTCTTTTATGCTGTGAAATCAACCGGAATCTTTTGCCGACCGTCATGCAAATCAAGAATACCGAATAGAAACAATGTACGAATTTTTCATCATGCAGAGCAAGCATTAAGCGAAAAATTCCGCCCTTGCAAACGTTGTAAACCAAATGGGCTCACTTTACCTAATGAAGAGTGGGTAGAACAAATTAAAGATTATATCAAAAAGCACTTTGACGAATTATTAACTCTCAACATACTTGCTGAAATATGTCATGGTAGCCCATTTCATTTGCAACGCACTTTCAAAAAAGTAACAGGAATAAGTCCAATAGAATATATACAGCAGTTTAGGATTGTTAAAGCGGCAGAACACCTTTTACACACAAATCAATCCATTAAAGAAATTAGTACTGCTGTCGGGATAGAAAACCCAGAGTATTTCGCAACTTTATTTAAAAAGAAAACCGGATTCACTCCTACTGAATATCGAAAAAAGAACGAAATGAAAGAAGGATAAAATAATGAATTCCTCCAAAAATAAATTTATATATTGGACGCTACTTACACATGAAAATTGGCGGTTTCATATTGCTGCAACTGAAAATGGACTATGCTTCATTGGATCACAAGATGAAAAATTTGAAGAACTAAATATATGGGCTAGAAAGAAATTGCCACAACATATATTGGCAGGTAATCCAGATTACCTACAATCATATACGAAAGAAGTTATCGAGTATTTAGAAAGTAAACGAGAAACTTTTACATTCCCTATCGATGCTTACGGAACTGATTTTCAATTATCTGTTTGGAATACGGTACGTGAAATTCCTTATGGGGAGACATATTCTTATTCAGAAATTGCCGAAAGAATGCAAAAACCTACTGCTGTGCGTGCCGTTGCTACTGCTATTGCTGCCAACCCTCTTCTCATTACAATTCCTTGCCATCGTGTTATTGGAAAGAATGGTAAACTAACCGGTTTTAGAGGTGGATTAGAAATGAAGAAAGTGTTGCTTACATTAGAAAAGTCTCCGGTAGAATGCATATGACAGCAAAATATACTAGCACATTAACTTTAGCAGTTCCAACAGAATTTAGTTTCCAAGAAAATTTACGCTATCTATCACGTTCTAACAATGAATGTATGTTCCACATTGAAGATAACAAAATTTATAAAGTTATCCCTGTTCAGGATGTACATCCTTTAGTTGAAATTAGTATGAACTCGGATGATAATATTCAAATACGTTTTTTAGAAGAATCATATACGTCTGAAGAATCGATATGCGAAGCTGTAGCTCACTATGTAAAAGAGTGGTTTGATTTAACTACTGATTTAGCTCCCTTTTATACATTAGCTAAACATGATGTACTCCTTCAAGGACCAATTGAACAATATTATGGGCTTCGTACTTTAGGTATTCCAGACTTATTTGAAGCACTTTCCTGGGGAATTATCGGTCAGCAAATTAATCTCACATATGCTTATACACTAAAAAGAAGATTAGTCGAACACTTTGGAAATTATGTAGAATGGAACGATAGTAAACATTGGATATTCCCTTCTCCTGAAACGATTGCCAATTTACATGTAGAGGATCTCAAAAACTTAAAAATGACGACTAGAAAATGCGAATATGTAATAGGTATTGCAAAGCTTATTACAGAAGGAAAATTATCAAAAGAATCTTTACTGCAAATACAAGATGTGCAACAAGCTGAAAAACAATTAACTGCTATACATGGTATAGGACCGTGGACTGCCAACTATGTTTTAATGCGCTGCTTACGATTTCCTTCCGCTTTTCCCATTGACGATGTTGGCTTGCACAATGCAATTAAATATATAACAGGTTCTGAAAGTAAACCGACTAAACAGGAAATAAAAGATTTTGCGGCAAATTGGACCAACTGGGAGTCTTACGCAACTTTTTATTTGTGGCGAGTATTATACTAAAAAACCAAGTAGCGCATCCGCACTACTTGGTTTTTTTTAAGCTTGTTCTTCGAAGCGTCTTGCGATTTCCACAATAACTTGAACAGCTTTTTCCATCGTATCCACCGAAACATATTCAAATTTACCGTGATAGTTTTCACCACCTGTGAAAATATTCGGCGTTGGTAATCCCATATACGATAATTGTGATCCATCTGTTCCACCACGAATCGGGTGAATGTTTGGTTCGATATTTAAACTTTTCATCGCTTCATATGCAATATCAACAATTTCTCTCACTGGTTCAATTTTTTCAAGCATGTTATAGTATTGATCATTCATTTCTAAAACGACTGCATCTTGTCCATACTTCTCTTGCATTTGCTTCACAATATTTTCAACGTTATGTTTACGCGCCTCAAAATTTTCACGATCAAAATCTCGAATAATATAATACGCTTTACTTTGCTCAACATCACCATTTAATGAAAGTAAATGATAGAATCCTTCATAGCCTTCTGTATATTCTGGTGCCTCTTCTACCGGTAAATAGCTATTAAACTCCATAGCAAGTTTAGTTGCGTTACGCATTTTATTTTTCGCTGTTCCAGGATGTGTATTCGTTCCGTTAAACGTTAACTTAGCACCTGCAGCATTAAAGCTTTCATACTCTAAACCACCTAATGGACCTCCATCCATCGTATAAGCACATGATGCACCAAACGCTTCTACATCAAAATGCGCTGGCCCACGACCAATTTCTTCATCCGGCGTAAATGCTACTCTTATTTTCCCATGTTTAATTTGCGGATTATGTATTAAATAGTTCATTGCAACCATAATTTCAGTCAGGCCAGCTTTATCATCTGCTCCTAGAAGTGTCGTACCATCCGTTGTAATAATCGTATGTCCTTTATATGATGGTAATTCTGGAAACTGTTCTGGCGTTAACACAACATTTAGCTCTTCATTTAACGTAATTGCATTGCCATCAAAATTTTCATGAATTTGTGGTTTTACGTTTTTCCCTGTAAAGTCTGTTGCCGTATCTAAATGTGCTAAAAAGCCGATTACTGGAACATCCTTATCCGTATTAGCAGGAAGTGTTGCCATTACATACCCATTATCATCCATTGTTACTTCTGTTAAGCCAATCTCTTTTAACTCTTCCACTAATAACTTACCAAACTCAATTTGTCCAGATGTTGTTGGTACTGTATGACTTTCTTCATTCGATTGTGTATCAATCTTTACATATCTCGTAAATCTTTCAATAAGTTCTTGTTTCAAACTCATTCACTCCCTTTTATGTTTCTCTCTCTATTATAATCCTTAAAACGAAATATTTTAACTTTTTTGACTGCGAATATATATTTCATTTGTATTTTAGCAATTTTAAATAACAACTAAAAAGTCTTAATATTTGTACATTAAAAATCTTACATGTAATATACATAATTATAAAATATAGGAGGTATTAAAGATGAGGCTAACTCTCTTTCGCTATTTTCTTTTTTTCTTAGGGTTAATTTTTTTTAGCCTTGGAAATGCTCTTGCAGTCAAAGTGAAATTTCTCGGTTTACATCCTTGGGAAGTTTTAAATATGGCTCTCTACCAAAGATTTGGATGGACCATTGGTACGTGGAGTGTCATATGTGGATTATGTCTCGTTCTCATTTCTTTATTAGTAGATCGAAAATATATAAATGTGGGCACATTTTTAAATGCACTACTTATCGGTCCCATTATGGACTTTTTCTTACAATCAAACATTCTTCCAAACGCTAGTGATTATTTATGGATAAACTTACTCATTTTATTTGCTGGGATTGCAATTACAGGTATTGGGGGAGGGATGTATGTTGCGGCTGGGATTGGTGCTGGCCCTCGAGATGGATTCATGCTTACTATTTCCGACAAAACAGGGCTATCTATTAGCCGTGCTAGAATCATAGTAGAATGTGTTGTACTAGTTATTGGATTTATGCTAGGAGGTCCTGTTTTCATCGTAACTTTTCTTTACACCTTTATTCAAAGTCCAATCTTTCAGCAATCATTTAAGATGTTTCAAACCCTCTTACATACTTTACATAACAAAGAGAAAGTTAATGAACATATTTAAACTACAACTTAATACAAAGTATTCACCCTATTTACGATTCTCACCGCAAATAGGGTGTTTCTTTTTTCATCTCACAATTTCAGAATATATACTACTCATTTACAATAAAAGTATATACATCGTCATAAATACAACCATTTACTTTAATTACATACTTCCCTGGTTTACTAAAACGAATTGTGTAATTATTTAACTGAATTGCTTCTTTATCTCCAGAAAGAATATCAATACTTCTACCACTCAATACATAAAATTCACTTTGATTCATCGTTACATCAATCGCATTGAAATTTCCTTCTTTCACCTGCTTTGTTTCCGCAGCGCTTACACTTGGTTCTAAAAACAGTAGTCCACTTAATCCAACCGTACCTGCTAAAGCTACTCCCGCAAACTTTTTAATCTTTTTCATCACATTGTCCTCCTTATAAATTTTGTATAAAGGTGATTTTCCCCTTTACACCACAAAGCCTATATGTAATGAAATGAAAAGTAAACGGGGACCGTAAGACAAAATTCTACATCTTTTTTTCCAATTGAATAGAAATCCAACGTTTGGAGTTTTGTCACATTTTAAATTGTTTCCTTAACCCAACTTCCATTTATATTATTCAGAAATTGAATAATTACTTATTGATTTAAGATTCTAAAAATAGTTGATAAAAATGCTTTCTATAAAAAAAGTATATTTTATAAGTACGAATTAAAACACACTCCATATATTCAGTTTCATTCTCCTATCCATAATTTTTTTACATTCAATAATTGTTCATCATTAAATTCCAGCTTATATATGTCAGGCTTTGATGTATGTATTAGAAATTCAAACCCGTATTGCTTATCAAAATAATTCATCATGAGTGTCATTACAAGCCCATGTGTGCCAATTACAATTTTTTGTCCTTGAAAATCCATTAATATTTCCTTTAACACTTTCACTACCCGTCTCTGACAATCCTTATATGACTCTCCTTCTGTTAGTGCAAAATCCGGATCAGAGAACATCTTCTTTACAAGCGGATATACCTCTTTATCTGATATAACTTGATCCCCACTGGAAAACATACACTCTTTAAGGTTTTCATATATTAATATTTCTTTTTCATAGAAATTGGCTGTTTTTTCTATCGTTAACACAGCCCTCTTATATGGACTTGAAATGAAAGTATCGATTCCCTCTGTTTTTAATATGTCTGTTACTCTATGAGCGTCTAAACTTCCCTTTTCAGTTAAACCACGTGTTCTTTCACTCCCTTCTAATTTTGATGATTCACCGTGCCTAACCATATAAATATATGTATTCATACTTCCTCCTTGAAAATATTCATTCGTTTTTTATAAATTTTGTTGTTTTGTTCGTGTAATCCATTCTCCTACTAAACTCTCGAATAGTTCAGGCTGTTCAATTTGCAAATTATGTCCCGCCATATCAAGCACCGCTAATGTTGCTCTTGGATAATCTTCAATAATTTCTATAATATCTCGATAACCTACCGATATATCTTGTCTTCCTGCTAATAAAAGAACGGGTTTCTCATATTTCTTTCGGTGAAACTCCATAGTAAGAGAATAATTTTTTTGCAATCTTTCAATAAATTCATAATTAGCAACATCTAACCCCGGCTTAATTTCTTCTTTAAATCGCTTATATGTATATTCATTTGCTACCACTGCTAACTCGCTAAATTCTTTTCTTTCGGTAGAAGTTAACGTATTTAAAAACTCCTTATCTTGTACAATTATCTGTTTATCCGGTAAACGTCTTTCTTTTTGCAGTGCAACAACCACAGGACATATTAATAATAATCCATTGACTCTCTCAAACATTTTTGAAAGTATCCCTCTAGCTAAATATCCGCCGAAAGACTCTCCTACTAGTAAAAAATCTTTCTTTGGAATGATTTCTTCAATAAATATAGTTAACACTTCTAATATATGATCTGAACTATTTACCCAATCTGGAGCGTTCGACTTTCCCATTCCAGGTAAATCAATATATATTCGTTGATAACCTTCATATTTTTGAAATACTGATTCCATACATTTCATCATTAACCTATGATCCGGCGCACAGCCATGTATAATAATGACTGGCTTACCCTCTCCAACAATTTCATAGTATATTTCCGCATCTTTAATTCGCCATAACATAAAAAGTCCTCCCTATTTAGTGAAAATACTATCCACTCTGTAAGAATACACGTTCTTATTTTATATCCTTTTGTAACATTTTTACAAATGTTAATTTTCAGATTAAAAATGAAAATCTTACTTAAAATAGCCTATAACAATCAAAAGATCAGCTAGAAAGAGGATTCTCATCATTTTATATGCAATTTTGCATCTCCGCTTGCAAATCACTAAAAAACCTTTACAATTCAAAGGATGACTAAATATACAATTTCTATTTAAAATCTTGATGCAATACATACTATCAAACGCAATGTTTTTTTAATTTTAAGAAGTATTAAACTCTTCAATACTTTCCTTATAAACAAGATTTTTACAAGGAAATCTGATACAATTTTTAAGTAATATTATTATGTATAGATATTACGAATATAGTGCATAATTAAAGAAGGTGATTTTATTGAAATTAAATAAAAATTTACAACTATGTATATTAATCGGAACATTAATATGCTATTCAATCTATTTTATATTTTTTTATCTGTTCCCTACTCATTTTTCAAATTCGGATGTACGCTTCGCTTCACTTATTGTTGAAGCCATTACATTTGTATCACTAATTTATTCTATATATTCTAAAAAAGTCAGTTCAAATCCGTTTTGGATATGTATCACGATAGCAATTGGGAGTTTTTTATTAGGTAAAATAGTATATACATATCAAGATAGTTTCTTCGAAATTCCAATACATCGTTTTACTATTTCTGATGTATTTTACATGTTTTTTCTACTCTTTTGTCTTATCGCTTTCAGTTATAAAATTTTAAAAGAATGCGATAAATGGGAAAAAACGTTCTTTATTTGTGATATATGTATAGTACTTACTTCCATATTCACATTAGAGTGGTATTTATTTAATCAACCAAATTTAAATATATTCTCTCTTTCACTAGGCGATGTTTTCCTTTCATTTCTATATCCAATTGCAGATTTATTGTTTCTTCTACTAGGCGTTAGTCTCTTTTTCCGTCCGACAATTTTTAATTCTAAACGGAAGATTTATATCTTTATTTTTGTATTGATAAGTTCTGCAACTTTTAACTATATTTATTTTTACTTAAATAACCATTTAGCAACTGAAACGATAACATTATTACGTCTTTTATATAGAATACCTATATTATTTATTGCAATAGCTGGATCTATTTCAGCAGATCGTAATAGCCATAAAAATTATTTCATTGTTAACCCTATAATAGGAAAAAAGGCTTTAGTTGTATTTCCCTATCTTGCTGTTGCAATACTAATCGGGTTTACATTAAAAGAACAAACATCATCCTCAACTCTCATTACAGGAAATTGTATTACTTTTATTTTCGTACTCATTCGTCATTCTATTGTACGTATGCAAAACAATTCCCTAACAAAACGTTTACAGGCATTCAATGCACAACTAGAAGAAAAGGTGACTTTACGGACTTCTGATTTAGTTCATAAATCAGAGGCTCTATCTCAAAAACAACAAAAGTTTAAATCGTTATATGAATATCACCCTGATCCTATTTTTACAATTGATTTACATGGCGTATTCTTAAATGTAAATCAAGCCGGAAGTATACTACTTGGAGCACCAACAGATGAGTTACTCGGTGAAACTTGTTTTTCGATTATTTTAGATGAAGACAAACATAAACTAACATCTGCATTAGAAAAGGTGAAACAACAAGAATCGGCATACTTACAACTAAGTTCTAAATATAAAGATGGTTTTACTTATTTTTTATACGTTACCATCGTCCCTATTATAATAGACGGACAAATTTCAGGAAGTTATATTATGGTAAAAGATATTACCGCACTAAAAAAGCAACAAGAAGAAATAAAGTATTTAGCATTCCATGATACGGTAACGAAAATTGGGAACCGTGCCTTTTTCCATAAGAAATTAAAAAGAGTTATAAAAAATGCTAAAACAACAGACAGTGAGTTCGCATTATTATACTTAGATTTAGATCGCTTTAAAGCAATTAACGATACACTTGGACATTCGGCAGGAGATCACATATTAGAAGAAGTAGCGAAGCGATTCCAATCATGTCTTCCATCACATACTCATCTGTCAAGAATCGGTGGCGATGAATTTACAATCTTAATTGAAAACTATACTGACGAAGATTCCTTATTCGATTTATGCAACCAGTTATTTGAATGCATGGAAAAACCGTTTGTCATACATGAGCATACATTAACTTTATCACTTAGTATCGGCATCGCTATTTATCCACATTCCGGAATCGATACCGCTACACTTTTGAAAAACGCTAATGTTGCAATGTATGATGCAAAGGCAAAAGAGCTTAACTCTGTCTCTATTTATGACGATGTAATCGCTAAAAAAATTGAAAGACGATTACGATTAGAAAAAGATTTACCAAACGCAATACAAAATGAAGAATTGTTCCTTTTGTATCAACCTCAAGTTGATAGTGAATCTAATAAAATTATCGGTGCAGAAGCTCTAATCAGGTGGAATCATCCTGAATTAGGCGTTATTTCTCCATATGAATTTATTCCGATTGCTGAAGAAACACTACAAATTATTCCAATAGGAAAATGGACATTGCAGCAGGCTTGTGAGCAAATGAAACGTTGGCACACACTCGGATATTCTCATTTAAAAATTGGTGTAAACTTATCTGCTAAAGAATTTGAACAAGAAGATTTTGTAAAGTCTATTTCTTCTACATTAGCAACTACAGGCTTACCGGCAAGTTCTCTCGACCTTGAATTAACAGAGCGCATTGCAATGATGGATGAGCGAGAAACATTGATAAAGCTCCGCACACTAAAGGGTTTAGGAGTTCACATTTCAATCGACGACTTTGGTACAGGTTATTCTTCACTAGCGTATTTACCTTTATATCCAATAGATACGTTAAAAATCCCAAGAGAATTTATTACAATGTCTGAAACGTGTGAAGATGGAATGGAAATTATTAAAACGATTATCACATTAGCACATACATTAGAAATGTCTGTCATTGCAGAAGGTGTAGAAACGAAAGAACATGTGAATTTCCTTCAAAAAAATAAATGTCAGTTTATTCAAGGTTACTATTATAGTAAACCTATCCATACTCATGCATTTACTGAGCTATTAGAAATCGGTATTCACCTATAGTATATTGCTAATATGGATAAGTAATAATGAATTTGAACAACTATAGTAAAAAGGAAAGAAGATATCTTCTTTCCTTTTGTTTTTTTATTTAAATTTCTATTCCTTCACCACTTCATTTATTATATCTATTAATTGATGAATCCCCTCATCATTTGTTTTCTTATATCCATTCATGTTTTGAATATATCTCTCCTTATTTGTATACAACTTATTTACTGCATGTATGAATACATTCGTACTTATTCTGTCCTGGATTATAACTTCCGCATATCCTTGCCGAGAAAAATATTCAGCATTTAAAACTTGATCTCCCCTACTAGAACTGTTAGTTAACGGGATAAGCAACATCGGTTTCTTCAAAAATAGCAATTCAGAAATAGCAGTAGAACCTGCTCTAGAAACTACAACACTCGCCATATTTAGTATATGCGGCAACTCGTCCCCTATATACTCAAATTGCATATAACCTTCCATACCAATAGATGAATCCACCTTCCCTTTACCGCACATATGAACAATATTAAAATTTAATAGTAATTTTTCCAAACTTCCCCTTACCATATCATTTATCCATTGAGCACCTTGACTCCCACCCATAATTAACAATACTGGTTTATCTTGCTGAAATTTACAATAGCTTCTTCCCCGCAATACATTGCCCCTCTCAATTTCTTCCCTTACAATTGGTCCTACATAAACCTTCTTCTCATTACTTACATTTTCTCCTGTCTGAGGAAATGTTGTGCATAGTTTTGTAGTAAAAGGTAATGCTATTTTATTTGCTAATCCTAACGTACTATCTGGTTCACGTATTATTACAGGTACTTTATTCATCCACGCTCCTATTACTACAGGAACGGACACAAATCCTCCTGCCGAAAAAACAACATCTGGTTTTATTCGTTTCATCAATTTATAACTTTGTATGCAACCTTTTATTATTTTAAAAGGATCTTTAAAGTTCTCCCAATCCCAATATCTCCTAAGCTTCCCCGTTGAAATACTATTGTATTTCACATTTTGAACTAATAGTTTTTCAATTCCATTTTGAGATCCAATATACTCAATTCCCCATCCTTTTTCCATAAATTTAGGAATCAATACCATATTAATCATTACGTGTCCGGCTGTACCGCCCCCAGTAAAGAGAATCTTTTTATTCATAATTTATATCCACCTTTATCATTAAAAATCTTGTTTTATACTAATCTATTAAATGTAAGTAAACTTACTATTATTTATATAAACATTTAGCTCAAACCCTATATCTTGCAAAAAATCTTTAATAAGATCATAAAAATCATTTCCATACTCACTACATTCATACTGAGCAAAGACTTGAATTACAGGCCTAGTTCCTGTACCTATTACTGGATTTTTCCTATCACCCTTTTTACCTTCCACATAGGCTTGACATTTATTTATCGCCTCATAGATACACAAAACATGCTCTTCCTCATCTTTCCAGTCCAGCGTATCAACAATTAAAAGAAATAGCGTATTTTGATTATCCATTGTTTTATAGCCATTCATATATTTCTTACACCCTTTTCATTTTTCATTGAATGCAGATTTCACTACACTTCGCATACTCGAGTACATCTTTTAATGATTGATGGAATTGAATTTCTGGGACCCAACCTAACCTTTTTATATCCTCTATTACTAAACTCTCATTTGATTCGCTTCCACTATGCTCTGCTTCTTTTATGGAAAAACTCAGCTGTGTTAATTCTTTGTATTGTTCTATTACATCTAATAAAGACCGTTTTATCCCTGATCCAATATTATATTGTTTTCCATTTATTCCATCGCGCAATAACACATGATACGCTTTAACCGCATCACGTACATCTAGAAAATCCCTACTATCTTTCAAACTGTTTACTTCAATAATTGCTTCACTTTTATTCGACTCTATAGTTATCATTTTTTTTGCAAGAATAGAACAAATACCATTCGATACTCCTGGACCAATTAAATTCGAGGGCTTTGCAATGATAATATTTGAATTCATTAATTCACTCCACGCCTCTGCAATAATGACTTGCATCGTTTTACTTAAACTATATGGATTTGAAATTTTTATATTGCTCATACTATCTGCTTGCAAAGCAGATCCTATAACCAATGTTCTACAGTGAGGTACTTCTTGCTTAATTGCTTCTAATAAATATAACGTCCCTATTACATTAACCTCTACATATTCAAGAGCAGCTGTCCAAGACTCTATGACCGAATTCTTTCCTGCTAAATGCAATACATAATCTGGCTTTATTTGTTTCATTACCTTCATTACTTCGCTCTTATTAGTTAAATTACAAGTAATACCATTCCCAATTATTTCTCTATGTGCACGATTTTGAAACATAGGAATTACATGAAAGCCCTGCTCTAAAAAATATTGGCAAGCATGGCGTCCTGTGAAACCATTTGCACCAGTTATTAAAAGACTCGCATTTTTTTTCATCGTAAAAACCCTCCTTTTAATAACATTTGTTTCACCTCGTGTTTTGTAAGTAAGTCTTGTTGAGAACTAAAACTCTTCACATCCACAAGCGGATAGCTAGCATAATATTCTTGCAGTCCTTCTATAGGAATAGTCGGTAGTACCACAAAATAATTTTGATCAAAACTTATACTTGTTTTACTCTCTACCTCAGATAAAAGCATTTCACTTAATTTTTCACCCGGTCTTATCCCTACTTCTTTTACCTTCACGTTTTCCTTTTTCGAATCTTCAATTAACACTTCTGCTAAATCTGTTATTTTACATGCCGGCATTTTCATAACAAAGATTTCCCCACCTCTACCTTGATATACGGCTTTAAATAACAATCCAACAGCATCTTCAATCGTTAAGAAAAATCTAGTCATATTTGCATCGGTAATCCCTACTTGTAAAGATTTTTTAATTTGTTTTTTAAAGAGTGGTACCACACTTCCGCTCGTCCCCAAAACATTTCCACCACGAACACAAATGAATTTTGTTTTCTTCGTTTGCATATTCGCATGCACCATTAACTTCTCACCAATTGCTTTTGTCATCCCATACGTATTTGATGGATCGGCTGCTTTATCCGTTGAAACATATATAACTTTCTCAACTTGCATCTGTATAGATGCTTCAATTACATTTTGTGTACCATGTATATTTGTTTTTATAGCTTCATAAGGATAATACTCACATACTGGAACATGTTTTAAAGCTGCAAGATGGAATACATAATGGACACCTTGGCATGCATAGACTAGTTGATCTTTATCACGAATATCTCCAATAATAAATTTTAATCTATCATCATTTATAAACTGTTGCTGCATTTCAAACTGAACCGTTTCATTTCTTGAAAAAACTCTAATTTCTTTCGGTGATTTTTCTAATAATTGTTTTATAAGTTCCTGTCCCCACGAACCTGTACCACCAGTAATTAAAATTATTTTATTTAGCATTTCTTTTCCTCCTACCACACATTTCAATTAAAATTGTATTTATAAAATTTATTGAATTATTTTCAATTGATTTAAATCATAATTGTCGTTTGTTACATTTAATTGACAAAATAAAAAAACAGAAACTATTAAAAATAGTTTCTGTTTTTTATTTCACCTCACAACAGTAAGATTTTTTATACTTTTTGCATGATAACTAAACCCTTATAAAAAACACCGCTCATTTATTTCTTATACTCGTAATAAAATAAATAGAACGATTCATAGCCAATAATCATGTTTAAATTTATGAAAAATGGAGGTAACGGAATGTACCGAAGCAATTCAAATCATACATATAACGGACCTTCCAAAGCACTGCCTCTCTCCCTATTTGATGTAAAAAATGAATTAAAACAAAAAAGCAAACTCATACATTCTGGCTCGATGTATAAATTAACGAAAGAAGAGCAACTCATCATCAACAACATAAAAATACAAACTGAACAGCTAAATAAAAATAATGTGACAAGAACACGAGCATACTACCAATTTTACACTCAATATCCAGAAATACATTGGGCACTACTTGGGCATATGGTATCACGTAACGGCGGTTGGAATATGACTGATTTAAAGGGCGATTTATATACGAAAATTTTATCAGAGAAAGATCAAATCACATTTTTTTCTTTTTTAGAAAGAGGGAATTGGCTTATTTTCCAAGATGTATATCCTCAATTTCTGCTTTATGAACAAAGTGTGAAAAGAGCACAAAAGCTATTTCACCTTCTCCCTCACCTAAATGTTTCTACATTTATGGAAACGATGTGGAACGATTTTTGGAAAACAGGTAACAAAAAAACATTAGCCATTGCAACTATTATTAATGAGCAACACTACTTAGAAAAAAGAGTGATTCAAAATATACAATTTAAAAAGACTGTACTTAATAGTATTGGATTTAAACTCTTTGATTTCTTTCAATTTAATCATATTCTTTTCCCATTCTACGAAAATGATAAGAAACTCAAAGTATTACTATTTGGTGATACAATGAAACATTTCACTTCCTTACACGAACGAATCTTAATTGGAAAAAGGTTGTATTCATTATTATTTCGAGACACACATGTTTTATCTCAAATAATAAGCTGGGCCCAGCACCATCCGCATACAGGATCAAGGAAAGATTACTGGCCTCATTTATTTTCAAGTGTCAATGAATCTTTTTCCCGTGAGTTTTATAAGCGTCGAATAAAGAAATGCCAGTTGCGTAGTGGCGCTTATCGTATATACAGTCCTGCACTCATCTATGCATGGCGAGATATGAAGCATGAAGAAGTTGACAATGAAGATTGGTTTACGGACTGGCAAGTTGTAAATTACTTAGTAGATAAGGAGGAAAATATAAATGGACAAATTACAGAAGACTACTGTAAAACACTCGAAAAAATTGAGTTGGCAATTCTTGCAAAGAAAAACGTCCTCCTTCGAGAAGAAGAATGATTTTCTAGCATTAGCAGTTACAATCTTACTCTCTTCTATTATCGGAACTTGCTTAGATGCTTTCTTTGTTGCGAACCAAATCTATTCCTTTCCCGTTAGACCATTCTCATCCATATTTTCAGTTAACATTGGCTTTACTTTGTTTGTACTACCGATTTTAACAGCTGTTTTTATACAAATTTCCAAAACATTATCTACAATTTCTAGAATTCTACTTATTATTTCAATAGGTATTTTTGCCAGCATTTTTGAACAAGTTGCTGAAAGATTCGGTTTCTTTATTCATAGCTTGGATTGGAATCATACATATTCTTTATTTGGCTATATGATTTTCTTTTCTTTTATTTGGAAAGTATATCATTTCATACAAAAATGAAGAGACCATAATCGATCTCTTCTTAAGCATAATCTTCAGTTATTGCTAATGATATAGGGTTTTGAAGACTTTTTGAACGTAAACGATAGGCAACGATTTTCTTCTTATATTGCTTGATTACATCCACATGTTCCTCATGGCTATATAGAGAAAAACGAATCTCTTTATTCCCTTTCTTCGTGTTAATAACGATTGGTGTTCCTTCCCCGTGCGGCGGGAAATAATGTTTATCTAAAAATAAAGCTTCATTAAATTCATGAATAACTTGTCGTTTCATTTCTCCCTCTATATTCTTTCCATCTATCGATATAGAGGTATTCTCTTCCTCAAGTTTTTGATGCAATTCAAATCTACTAATAATTGATTCTACAACAGAAGTTGGCATACTAGAAACTAGCACTTTAACAGCGCCAAAAATAAATAAAGTAACTATAAACCATGTTGTCATTTTCTCATCTCCATTACATTTTAAAATATAAATTTCGTTCCATACGGTATGAATATACTAATGAGTATTCCAGTTACAATCATCGTTACCGAACCGATTGTCGCTTCTTTTTCGCCTTCCTTCACGAGACGGCTCACACCGATAATATGTGATGCGCAGCCCATCCCCACTCCTTTTCCAATCGTACTTGTTATTCGGAAAAACTTAAGTACTGTTGGTCCGATAATAGCACCTGTTATCCCTGCAACAACTACAAAACTAGAAGTCATAGATGGAATACCGCCAATTTGATCCGCTAATGAAATAGCAATAGGCATCGTCGCTAATTGCGGCAGTGTTGTTAATATGAGTTCCTTATCTATATTTAACATCCCGCCAATCACTACATTCATACTCGTTAAAACCACTATACCTACCGCTACACCGATAAGTATCGACAAAAAGTTTTTCATAAGTATGTTTCGCTCTTTAAATAAAGGTATCGCTAACGCTACAATTGCAGGACTTAATAAGCCGGAAAGAATATCTCCCCCATTTTCCCTATATTCATGATGAGAAATATCAAAAATTAAAAATAAGCAAATCATACTCGCTGTAACTGTTAACACCGGTAACGTAAATGGAAACGGAATTTTTTTATATAACTTTGTCGCCAATACATACATTACTACAGTAATAATAATTAAGACCATTTGCATCGTGCACCTTGTCGATTTTATTTTTTTGATGTTACTAATAATTGACTTATATATCCTGAAACAATTAAAGTTACTACCGTACTTGCAACTACTAACAGGAATATAATACTCCCCTTACCGAAAAGAAAAGACCCGAATTCCATCAGCCCTGTTGTCGAAGGAATTAGAAATAACGGTAAAAATACGAGTAGAAAGGAGCAGAAACAGCATTAACATCCCAATTAAACTTCCTGGCATTGATAAATGGAATACTTCCTGAATCCACGTACCAACTAAGCTAAATACATATAGCACGCCTACTTGCAGTAAAAGCGCCACGTACTTCATTTCTTTCCCTCATTTCAATATTACGCATCACTATTATGAGATCTCATTTAACGTTTCCGCAAACCTCGTAATTCCCAGTTGAATTTGTTCGACATCTACTCTCCCAAAAGTAAAACGAATATATTCATTTTTAGTACCTAAAACACTTCCCGGGACAAACGCTACACCATTTCGTATAGATTCGCCTAATAAATGATATTCATCAAATGTTCCTTGCACTTTGCACCATAAATGTATTCCACCCTCTGGAACAAAAAATTCAACCTGGTCCCCTAATATTTCTTCAAGCTTTCTAATTAACACATCTCTTCTGTCTTTCAATTGCTCACGAAGCATTGTAATATGTGCATGAAAATCTTCTGATTCTAAAAATTGATTTGCCACCCACTGCGTAAATACACTATGGCCAAAATCAACTTGCTGTTTTGCATCCGCTAAACGTTCTATTACACGCGTAGGGCCAATTACCCAGCCAATACGTAATCCTGATGCAACAATTTTTGATAATGAACTTATATAAAGAACATTCCCGTTTTGATCCATTGACTTTAATGTAGGATTCACTTCTCCATTAAATGAAGTTAAACTATACGGATCATCTTCTACAATCGGTATACCAAATTCAGAAGACAGCTCTAAAACCTTTTTACGCCTTGCTAATGACAACACAGTTCCCGTTGGATTTTGATAATCTGGATTCAAAAATACCATGCGAATACGATGCTTTTTATGCAAATCAATTAAGTCATCTGGATTCATTCCATGCTGATCAACAGGTAGATGGAATATTTTTAAGCCAGCAGATTTAAACATCGGCAATGAAAAACAATACGACGGATCTTCAATTGCAATCGCGTCTCCTGGTTTTAATAAGCATTGCACGATAAGGTTAAGTGCCTGTTGTGCGCCAGATGTAATAAGGATAGAATTCGAATCTGCTTCAATTTGTTTATATTGCTGAACATGTGCTGCAATTGTTTTTCTCAACATTTCATTTCCAAGCGGATGGTCATAACCGAGGTTTTCCATAAATGTTTTCTCCGACAAAATCGTTCGGAATCTATCGCTCGGAATCAATTCTGGTGACAATTCACCACTCGCTAAATTAATTAAGTCGTCTTTTTGTGTTTCCGTTCTAATTTGTTGAACGAGTGGTACGTTAGGTAAGAACGATCCATCCTCCACGTACCTACCCCAGTTCGGTATTCGTTTATGTGAGACACCCCATATATCTGTATTGACCCTTGTTCCGCTTCCCTTTTGCCGTTCTACTACTCCAAGTGATTTTAATTCTTCATACGCAGCTACTATTGTACTCCGGTTCACCTGTAATTCTTTCGCTAACGTACGCTCAGAAGGTAACTTGCTGTCAGAAGGAAACTCACCTGAAGAAATACCCCTTTCCATATAATCCGCTATTTGTTTATATACAGGCGTCTTATCTGCACGATTTGGTTTCCATTCCACCTTGTTGCCCCCTCTCAAAACGAACTATCCTTGATTCCCTAATAACAGTATTAACTTTAATAATAGTATTAATTAATTACATGATTTAAAAATCTTTCTACCGTCATATTAAAGCTAGTCGGCTGTTCTAAATAAGGTAAGTGTCCACTATTTTTAAACTCAATAAAAGTTGTATTTTTCAAACGTCTTTCAAACTCTCTTACATATTTCTCGGGAACGAAATCATCATTTTCCCCTCTTATAATTAAAGTAGGACATGAAATATTTGAAAGACACGGTCTTTGATCATAATCTACTAATTCAGCAAATAATCTTTGAATATGCACCGAATTAATAGACTGTAAAGATTGATAAAATCCCCTAACAATTACTTCATTATCTGCTACTCCCATCGCCTTCAATAATGTATCCACCCATGTTTTTCCATTATCGTGTAAGCTAAGTAAATCATATACTTCAATTCGTTCTTTTCGATCTTCAGGCTCCAAATAGGGAAATGCATTTACAACAATTAAACTAGAAACAAAGCCTGGATATTGAATAGCAAAATCGATACCGACTCTAGCTCCTTTTGAAAGACCACACATAACTACTTTTTGTAACTTTAAATAACTGCATAACTCATACAATACATTTGCATATTCTTTAAAAAGAATTTCCAGCCCTTCCGATTTCCCATGCCCCGGTAAATCAAGAGAAATCACCGTCCAATTCTCTTTGAAATATTGCCTTTGATATAGCCAATTGTTTGCGTTCCCACCAAGACCGTGTAATAACAATATAACAGGGCCCGATCCTTCTATATTGTAAGAAATTTTCCGATTCTTATATTCAAAATACATATTCATCACCTTCAGCTATAACGTCACTTACTCTTATCTTTGAATGAATATATCCAAAATGGTTCCTTTTCTAACCACTCTACTGTTTCCGGTACACCTTCTTCATACTCTCTTTTTAGTTCCGTTACTTTCGTCGCAAATTGTGATGCATGTGCTTGCAATGCCTCTAATTTTTTGGGAACATATTCTTTCACTTCGTTTTTAAAATGCGGAGGACCTATTTCCGCTTCATGATTCTTCGAAAAAGCTACCGCATAAAATGTTGGCCTTTTATATTCCGGAATATTAGCTAACGCCTCTGCTACCGCTTCTCCTGTTGCATCATGATCTGGATGAACCGCATATCCCGGATAAAAAGAAATAACTAACGAAGGATTCACTTCTTCTACACATTTTTGTAATACACGTCTTAACTCTCCGGGAGTTTCAAATTCAAGAGTTTTATCACGATATCCCATCATACGTAAATCTTTAATCCCTAAAATATTTGTAGCCCTCTTTAGTTCCGTCTCTCTTATAACATTTAATGATTCACGTGTTGCAAAAGGAGGATTCCCCATCGTTCTCCCCATTTCACCTAACGTTAAGCAAACATAAGTAAGAGGAACATTTCGCTGCGCATAAGCTAAAATTGTACCTGCCACGCAATATGACTCATCATCTGGATGCGGAAAAACAATTAAAACGTGGCGTTCATTTTTTATCAAAATCATACTCCTCCATCATATACAATATTAACTTTTTTCTTTCAAAACTATTAAATCACTACCGCATACCACGTTACCCCAACAAGTAGTACGAAAAGAAGAAGAATATAAATAGTTGATAAGTTTTTCACATTTCTCTTTGTAGACTTGCCGTAATTCTCCTCCACATTTCGTGCAACTAACACGGTCCCAAACAGGGATCCAATTACAATAATAACCACTAGTGAAATTGCAAAAATCATTGTATTTTCACCTCTCTAAAGACAATCTATTTTAATAAAGAACTTCCTCTTTAAAACTTTAATAACATACTACCTTTCTTCTCTTATCATAATAGATGTTTACAAAAAACGGACCAACCACTTTTGTGTTTTTTTGCTCATCCACTTTAAAAAATAAAAAGCAACTGATCACTTTGGACTCAGTTGCTTTTCACACGATAAATTATTTTCTATTTTTATTTGAAATTAATTCGATTTAAAAGTTTAGTCTTTTCATAATGAAACATCGATTGAGATAACTCGAAAATTGTCCCGTTTACAAGACATACTGTATTTTCAATAAGAAGCGCCGGATCACCTTCATTTAATTCTAACAGCTGCGCGTTTTCTTTATTTACTTTTTCACAACTAATAAATTTATCGGCAAAGCCAATATTTAATCGTAAATCTTCAATGAAATAACTGTATACAGAGCTTAATGCTATTTCTTTATTCAAATATGGAATAATATCCTTTTTGAAATAACTTACTTCAATAGAGAATGGTTTACCATCTACAATTCTTAAACGCTTCAAAAAATATATCCTAGTTCCAGCTTCGCATTGCATCCGCTTTGCTATATCTTCGTCCGCATCTATTACTTCAAGCTCTAACACTTTCGTTTCAATATTTTGCGAAACGAGATTTTTCGTTAATCCACGTAAACTTCCTAAATTAATGTAATCTGTTACAGAAGTTTCACGTAAAAACATACCACTACCTTGCACTTGAAAAATATAACCTCTATTTACAAGCTGACTAATTACTTTACGTATCGTATTACGGCTTACTTCAAACCGATTCATCAAAGCTTCTTCTGTAGGTAGTTTTTTCGTTTCATTAAAAAGCCCATCTCTAATGTTTTGCTCTAACACATCTGCAATTTGTTTATACTTTGCACTCATACACTTTCTCCTAAAATACTCTTTTATCTGTTATAACTCTTCTCCTCTCGTTTCGATCACATGTTTATACCAATGAAACGAAAGTTTTTTCTTACGTTTTAAGTTATCATTATGATCGACAAAAATAAAGCCATATTGCTTTTTATACCCATTTAACCAACTTAATAAATCAATCACTGACCATGCATAATAACCTTTTAAATTGATTCCCTCTTCAATTGCACGCTTTATTACTTTTAAATGCTCTTCAATAAATTTAATTCTCGGAACATCTACAACTTCTCCTTCAATGATTGGATCTTCATCACCAAGTCCATTTTCCGTTACATACATCTTTATGTCACCGTAACGCTCTTTCAACATATGCAATCCATCTAAGAAACCTTCGGGAGATATTTCCCATCCCCATTTTGTATATGTTTTATCATCCATTTTTACTGTGCGATAAAAACCATCAAAAGAAGGATTACCTGGAGCAAGTGTTGAGTTTTCTCGAGAATGCTCATCGCTCTTTATATCCATATCGTATCTTTCTACTCGTATTGGTTGATAATAATTCAAGCCAATAAAATCATTCTTTTCGGCATTTTGTTTAATGATTTCTAATTCTTCAACCGTCCAATTAGGAGTCCACCCTTTTTCCTTTAATTGTTGAACAACATAAGGTGGATACTCACCTTTTAAAACTGGATCATAATACCAATACGTTTCATATTCATTCGCATGATTTGCTGCTAGTATATTTTCTTTTTCATCATCCACACTATAAGCAGGTAAGAAAACATGTGTAATCCCAATCTCCCCATATTGTTTCAGCTGCTTGTACACCGCAACTGTTTTCGCATGTGCATAAAATACATAATGAGTCGCTTGAAAATACTTTGGAACATCATTTTTTATCCCTGGTGGATGTGCACCTTTTAAATAGCCTAATCCACAAAACATTACTGTTTCATTAAAAGTAATCCAATGTTTCACTCTATCACCAAATGCTTTAAAGCAAATTTCGGCATACTTTACAAAAGCATCTGCTGTTCGTTTATTCGTCCACCCACCATCCTTTTCTAACGGTAATGGTAGATCCCAATGATATAAAGTGACAAACGGTACAATCCCGTACTTTAAACATTCATCAATTAAATTGTTATAAAATTTAATGCCTTTTTCATTTACCTCTCCATCTCCATTCGGCAATATTCTCGCCCAAGAAATCGAAAAACGATACGATTCCAATCCCATCTCAGCCATTAAACGAACATCTTCCTTATATCGATGATAATGATCAACCGCTACATCACCATTTGTTCCATTGTATGTTTTGCCAGGAATTTTTGAAAACTCATCCCAATTCGTAACACCTTTTCCATCCTCATTCCATGCACCTTCTACTTGATAAGAAGCTGAAGCAGCTCCGAATAAAAAATCATGTGGAAACTTCATAGTATATACCTCCATTTCATTAGAATAAATCAAATTCATTATTACATATAAAATTTGTAGGTACAAATTTAAATGATTATTATATAATAAATTTCTGTTTTTCACTATAATTAAACATAGCATTCGCACCATTTACAAAAAAAGAACCTATAAAGGTCCTTTTTCAAATTGTGCAACGCAGCACTATATTGAGTATCTTAAAGTTTATACTACTGATAAATGTTAACAAACTTATTCTTCAATAATGAATTGTGAAATTAGCATTTCTAAATTTTCGACTTTCTTTTTCATTTCATCAGATTTCGTCGTTATTTCTTGAATCAATGTGGCTTGTGCTTGAATTGATTGTACCGTTCGATTCGTTTCTTGCGAGACTTGTGTTGCAGTTTCAGAGACTATTGATAAAGAGGCATTCACTTCTTCTGTCCCAGCAGACATTTCTTCTGTGGCAGCAGACACTTCTTGAATTTGGGACGTTATTCTATTAATATCTTGCATAATAGATGAAAATGCGAGTTCTGCCTTATATGCTGCTTCTTTACCACCACTAGCCTGTTGTTGACCTTTTTTCATTACATGAACTGTATCCTGTGTATCTTGATGTATAAAATGTAATAAATTATTTATATCATTTACAGACGTTTTAGATTTCTCAGCCAGACCTCTTACTTCAGCTGCAACTACTGCAAATCCTTTTCCATTTTCTCCGGCGCGTGCCGCCTCAATTGCAGCATTTAAGGCCAGTAAATTCGTTTGTTCTGCAATATTAGTAATAATATCTAGCACTTCTTCAATTTGTTGTGTACGTGTAACAAGTCTATCAATGACCTTAGAAGTTTCTTCGACAACTTCATTCACACTATTCATTTGACGAATAGATTGTTTTATAACTTCACTACCAGAATTTGCTTGGTCTATTGTTGCAACAGCAACTTCAGCAACCATCGCTGAAGATTCAGCTACTGTTTGAACTCCAGTTGCAATTTCTTCCATCGCAGTTGAACTTTCTTGAATACTAGTCACCTGTCCCTCTATTTCTTTATTTATTTCAGAAGTAGTTCGAACAACCTCGTTTGATATATGTGCTGCCGTTTTTGTCTCTTGTAACATATTTTCAGTTGAAATAATCACTTCTTTTGCTGTAACCTTCACCTGACCGACTAATTGTTGCAAGTTATCTAACATACTATTAAAGGATTGTACAATATGGCCTAATTCGTTCTCGGATTTATAAGAAGTTCGAATTGTTAAATCTCCAGCAGATACTCGTTCCATATCTTTTTGTAATAATACAATTGGTTTTTTTATAGTATTTTTTATTATAAAACCAATAAAAATAATTATTATGATTCCAACACATGAAATAATTACAAATGTTATTATTGTATTTTTCACACTATTGATATTCTCTTTTTGTAGTTGTTCAGCCGCGGTATTATTATATAAAATAAGTTCACGGATAGACTGAATTGTTTTTCCCATATTAGGCTCAATTTCTTTTAAATAATAGCTATAAGCTTCTTCATTATTAGTCAGTCCCAAATCCTGTGCTTTCTTCATTTGTATTCTTAAATCTTTGAATTGACTTTGAAATGCATTATACAAGCCCTTTTCTTTATGAGAACTAATTCTAGTTTCAAATTGTTTTAATAACTCATCATTTTCTTTCCTAGTCTTATCCATTTCTGTTATTAGTTCTTTCATTCTTTTTTCATCTTTCGATATCATAATCTCCATAAAATTCATATTAACATGGTAAAAATTTGATTCTACAGTTCCTATCCATTCAATTGGTAATAGCCTTTCGTCATACATACTAGAAGATGTATTTTCACCTTTTTGAAGCCCTAAAAACCCTAGAGAAGATAACATGATACAAGCCAAACTCGATATAATGACTAACACATTTAATTTCGTTCCAATTTTACTATTTTTAATAAAAGACAACAATTCCACCTCATCTGTATATTATACTTATATGTTTTATATTACAATAACATTCGACATTTATCGACATTTTTTTGTGTCGATTTTATAACTGCATTAAATTATTATATTAACTATATAAACCTATTCAAAGAACTTTGATTCTCATAATATCCAATACTAAAAAGTCTTATGGGAATTCCACAAGACCTTTAATAGCGTTACATTGTTTCTATGAAATTATGGTGAAAATTAAAGTGACTTATTAGTTCTTATAACTTCTTGATAGAGAATCGGTGACCACTTATCACTAACATAATCTTGGATCACCCAACCAACTCTTTTTGGATTCTCTTGTTTAATATATGCCGCAATTTCGGGATTTATATAAGAGGCATAATAATATGGGCTATTCCATGCTGTACCACCAGAAGACAAGCTTGTAAAATTAACATATAGATGATTTAAATCCTCACTATTGTTCATCGTTTCCTTGATCGTATCTTTAATAGATTTTACTTTCACATCATAACTCACTTTATATTTATCTTGTACTGTTACATTTACATTTTGATTTACAGTTGTCGTAAACGTCTCATTATCTGGCCAATAAAAATTATTATATCCTCCAGATTCATTACTACCACTATATCTTTTTAGTAGTACAATTTTCCCTCGAGCATCTCCAAGTTTTATATTTCCTTCTGTTTTTAAAAAGATAGGATCAACAAAATAATTTTTTTCAAACGTATTACTAAATGAACCTTCTGCCCCTTTCATATCCTCATACTCTTTTTTTAAAGACATAATAATTGTTTCACTTGGGTTATCTTTTAAAAATTGTTTCGCTTCGTTTATGAATTCATGCAGTGTTACATAAAGATATAATGGCCCATGATGAAGAACTATCGTATTATCATCTGTTAAACGGCCTCTTATATCAAAAATGCGAGCTCCATGATCCATTTGATAACGAAAATCATACTCTTGCGTCATTCCCCATACTTGCTTTATTGGATTTTGTAATTTAAACGTACCACTATCATGTGTTCCTGGAATTGAAATTCGTGCTAACGGGATGTTATCAGGTATAGGTTGCATCCATTTTGACCAATTTTCAAGTTCAATAACAGAGCTAGCTGCAACGACTTGCTTATCGTGTAAAGCAAATACAGATGTGATAAATATCATACTACATATGAATAATTTCAAAATAAACTTCTTATTGCTCATTATTATTCCTCCTTTTTCTGTTTTATATCAAACTTATTGAATATAATATAATCTGGTGAGTAAAAAATAAATAACATTTCATCAATATGAAATATTGCATAGAAGTAAAGTTAAAAAATCATTCACATATACTGAATTAGAAAAATTTAAAGGAACTTCATCTGAAGTTCCTTTCGTTTATTTTATATTCAATATATATGAACCATCTTTATTCTCATACTTATAAACATATAAATAATATTTACCTGGCTTTGCATTATAAGTTTCTTTAACTACATTCCCTTCATTTTCACCATATGCTACATAGTTGTTTAAATCTGATTCATGATGAAGTACCCATGTCATTCCAATGTTTTGTTCATTTAGTAGAGAAATATTAATATTTTCTGGTGAGTCAATTTGGAAAGTAAATACATCTACCTTATCACGATTATGTAGTGTTCCTTTCATTGGTGTATGAAAGTTAACTTTATTTGCCTGTCTAGGTTCATTATTTGGTTCATTTTCTGTTACTTGTAACTCATTCCCACCGTTCAGTTCTCTTTGTTCATACCCTAAGTTTACTAGTATAGACTTCAAATCTGGTAAAACACCAATTTTATCTGCATATGGATTTTTAGATTTCGTTCCAGTGTTATGGTTACTTAATATCGTTCTTAATTCACTTGGTCTATACGGTTGTCCTAAATTTTTTTTAGCAATGCTTTGTACTAAAGTCGCTGCCCCAGCAATAATTGGCGACGCACTAGATGTTCCACTAAAGCTTGTAGTATAAAGATTTACAGCACTTCTACTTTGCTCGGCTGTAGTTGTATCTACATTTTCTCCCCACCCGTACACATCAATCCGACTTCCATAATTTGAAAACCACATACGCTCATGAGGGAAAGATGAAGAGCCCGCTCCTACCATAATTGCACCTGAATCTTTAAATTCTTTACTATTACGATTTAAGACTTGTTTACCATTTCTATCTTTAAATTGATCTAAATCATTCCACCCATTTGCTCCAGCCTCTATAATTACAACACCTTTATCTGTACCAGCACGAATTGCATCAAAGATATCTGGTTGTACTTCAACAGGTAAATATTTATCACCATATCCATCAAAGGAAGCTTGTGCCTCTAATAATAAAACATCCCCAGCTTCTAAATGATTTACAGCACTTAATATCGCATCAGCTGTATTATATTGTCCGTTATCTCTTATTTGAGAAATCACTTTCGCTTTTGGCGCAATCCCAATATTCCCCACTTCATTATCTTCGGAGGATACAATTCCTAGTACAGAGGTCCCATGTCCAACATGCTGATCTATATTTCTTCCAGACATTAATTCAATATTTTGATGTACTAAATCCTCATGATTTAATAGCCATCCATATTCCATATCAACAAAAGTTATACCATTTCCATTACCGCCTTGAACTCCCCAGGCGAAAGGCGCATTAATACCGTATGGTGCTGCTTCAAGATAACCTTGTTGTTTAAATCTAGGATTGTTATTAGGACTAAGAGCTACACTTGATATTTGCACTTCCGGTGGCGTTATTTTTTCTTGCTTCTGCATATACACATCTTCTATTAAAGAAGATGTCTTTAACTTATCTACTAGTTCCTCTTTCTGCTCACCATTTTGAGTTTGAAGAATATAGTAGTTTAATAAACTTGTAGATACATTATTGGGTGCTTTCACTTCAAGGTCTTGTATTTCTTCTGGACTTACAGATGTGAATAAACGAGTGAATGTTACATCTGGATATTCGACCAAAAGATCTTCTAGTACTTTATCACTTGCTTGAGCTTGTATCTGTTTTTCAATACCATCTTCATATGGTAATTTCAAATCCGCATTGAATTTTACAATGATTTGCTTATCTGTTTCTTGTTCTATCCCTAATTTACTCTGCTGTTCTATAGAATCAGCCTTTACACTATTGACCGTGTCCCCTATTCCTAAAAATATTGAAATAATTACAGCTGAAACAGATATTCTTTTAAATATATTCATTACATCACTCCTCCTATTAATAATATGTAATCATTATATTAATCTATAATGATTTTATTTATATAACATATTCCCTTTCTACTAAATAGATTATAGTAATCAGCAATATGAACTTCAATGTATTTTCATATGCAATATTTCATATTCGGACTCTACACTACATAAATAAGAAACTTATGATGATTATTTATTTTATACGTGCTAATATACTTATATTAAAATATTATGTATAGACATTCTGAACTATATTACTTAACAATTTCACCTTATTTTTGCTAGGAGGATTTACAATGAAATTATTAAAAATAAAACATATAATCCCTATATCTGCAGCTGCAATTACATTCGTATGTCATCAAAGTACAGCTGAAGCATCTACCATTCATACAGTAAAAAAGAATGATACACTTTGGGGCATTAGTAAACAATACGGGGTTTCAATACAATCCATTAAACAGGCTAATAATAAAGGAAACGATCAAACCTTTATTGGTGAACAGTTAAATATTCCAGGGGCCACGAACTCAAATGAAATCACCGGTCGTCAAAATGCCAAACCCAAACCTGCGAACATTTCTAGACAAATTATTTATCAAGTACAACAGGGAGATTCATTAGAAACGATAGCAAAGCGTTACAATGTTACCGTTCAATCTATAAAACAAATTAACAATACAGCCGGAAACAAGCTTTATACAGGACAACATTTAAAAATTAACTCAAGCATTTCAGAAAAAGAAAAAGACTTAATGGCACGCTTAGTTACCGCTGAAGCAGGTGGCGAATCCTATAAAGGTAAAGTAGCTGTAGCAAAAGTTATACTAAATCGTGTAAACGCAAAAGGTTTTCCAAATACAATAACAGGCGTTATTTATGAACCTATTAAATACGGATATGCCTTTACTCCTGTTACAGATGGAAGAATTAATCAGCCTGCAAGCCCAGAAGCAAAAATGGCAGTAGAAGAAGCTATCTCCACAAATGGCATACATTCTGATTGGCTTTATTTCTATAATCCAAAAACATCAACAGACAAATGGATTACGACACGTCAAACAGTAGCAGTAATTGGTAACCATCTGTTTGCTAAATAACATTTGAAATCATTAACAGACCTCTTCACTTGAAAGGTCTGTTTCTTTATATGTTAGATTTTATTAATCATATGACATAGTGATTATTTAAAACTATTTCTTCTTTCAAATAAAAACATTTGTATTTATCCCACCACTCCGAGAAATTAAAAAAGCATCAAGTTCAAAAACTCCCTCTTTATTAATAAAAGCTATTTCTTAACTTCATAAAATTGTTATACACTAGAAAAATAAAAACAAACTATTCGTTAGCAGGTGGAAAAATATGTATGACGTTACAATTATCGGTGCTGGAGTAAGTAGCATTTTTATGGCTTATTCACTGGCTAAAAGTAACAAAAAGGTTTTAATTCTTGATAAAGGTAAAGCGCTAGAAGATCGCCATTGTCCTTTAGACGAAGGAAAAGTGTGTACTTGTACTACATGTGATAAATATTTTGGGTTTGGCGGTTTAGGAAAATCTGAAGGGAAATTTAATTATACAAACGGATTTGGCGGAGAACTTGAGCAAAAAGTCGGTAAAGAAAGCTTTATTCAACTCATGGCTGAAGTAGATGAAATTCTATGTCAGTTCGGAGGAAGTTCTGTTTCAAAATACTCTACAGAAAATCCAAATCTCAATAAGAGAGCAGAAACGTGTGGTTTACAAATGCTAACAACAGAAGTAAGACATCTTGGTACTACCCTTTCAAGTGACATTTTTCAGCAGCTCTATGAATTTTTACTTACGAAAATAAATATTCAATTTCATATAGATGTACAACATATTATGAAACAGAAAGATCATTTTACAATAGAGACAAATGAAGGAATAGTTCAATCTAAGCAACTAGTGTTTGCAACTGGGCGTTCCGGAGCGGATTGGTTAAAAGAAATGTGCACTTCTCTAAATATTTCTCAGGAACAAACTCGTGTAGATTTAGGTATTAGAGTAGAGATGAAAGAACACCAATTACGTCCTATATTAAAAGATACATTTGAGACAAAACTTTCTTATGAGCATGAACAATTCACAGCAACTACGTACTGTATGAATCCGAAAGGACGCATCATTAGAAAGTACGAAGAAGGTTTAGTTATGCCTGACGGTCAAAATTTTCGAGAGGAAGGAACTGGCACACCTAACTTAAATTTCACTTTATTTATCCCGCGCTATTTTTCAACTCTCAAAGAAGCAAATGTATACGCAAGTTCAATTATTAAAAGCATTAACCAAGGACAAGATCGAATTGTTATACAGCGCTTAGAGGACTTACTAAATAAACAACCTACAACAGAGAACGGCATGAAACATAACCGTATACAGCCTACATTACAAGGAGATTATGGAGATTTGAATACAGAAATTCCTCGATTATATATTGAAGGGCTTAAAGAATTTTTATTACGTTTAGAACAATTTATCCAGGAACCGATCGATAAAGATACTTTATTATATGGAATTGACGGAAAGTTCTATGCTCCTACGATAAAAACCAATAACCATTTTGAAACAAGTGTGCATGGACTATTTTTAGTTGGAGATTGTTCAGGCGTCACTCATTCATTATCTCAAGCTGCTGCAAGTGGGTTGTATGTTGGAAAATATTTATCTCATATTTAATTTCTTTCATTAAGATAGCAATCAAATATTTTAACTTCCATAACACTTTATTTATGTACCTTGTCCTTCCCCTGCTAATGATTATCCCGCCAAGAATCGGGATTTTACGAGATACATATTTAACATAACTATGTATGGTAAAACTATCGACATTCAATTCTAACAAATTGAATGTCAACAGTTTTAAAAGCCTCTATTCATTTCCACTTTCATTTGTTCGATATTTTGTAACATCATCATAGTGTTTAATATGTTAGGATGTCTATAAGTATTTTTTACTACAACTATGACTTTTTCTGTTCTGTTTCAAAAAATAGATTTGCGCTTTAAAATTCCCCATTGTACGTATATGAATACTTCATATTATTACCTTTAGAAACCATTAAATGGTTCATTACACTCTAATAGTTATGAAAATATAATATATAACGCAAGTTAAATAAATTGTATAAAGAAGGTGTAAAAATGAAAAATAAAATCAATTTACAAATGCAAAATATAAGCTTTGTTTTAATAATTGCTTTAGCAGTATGGTTAAAAACATATCTTATTACAAGATTCAGTTTCGATTTAAAAATTGAGTCTTCTACACAAGAGCTTATTTTGTTTATTAGCCCTCTCGCTGCATCATTAGCTTTTGTCGGATTAGCATTATTTGCAACCGGTGAAAAGCGAAATTATATAGCGCTATGTATTAATCTCTTATTAACAATCGTACTTGTTGGGAATGTAATGTTCTATGATTTTTATAGTGATTTCGTTACGTTACCAGTACTTGGACAAACATCAAACTTTGGCCAATTAGGCGGCAGTATTATAGAAATATTGAACTATAAAATTATACTCGCTTTCGTAGACATTATTTTCTTCTTTATTTTGTTAAAGAAGAAGGCACTAGTCTTCCAAACAGGACGTGTAACTCATCCGGCACGCTTGTTATATTTTCTCTTAACGTTTGGTGTATTTTTTGCGAATCTACACCTTGCAGAAAAAGAACGACCTGAACTATTAACGAGATCATTCGACCGAGTCATGCTTGTTAAAAATTTGGGACTATACACTCATCAAGTATATGATTTAACACTACAAGTAAAAGCAGGATCACAAAAAGCACTTGCTGATAGTAGTAAATTACAAGAAACTGAAAACTACGTAAAGGCAAACCAAAGTGAGCCAAACCCTAACATGTTTGGTGCAGCAAAAGGAAAAAACGTAATTGTTGTCACTCTTGAATCCCTACAAACCTTTTTAATAGGCGCATCAATTAACGGTCAAGAAGTTACACCATTCTTGAATGAATTCATAAATGAAAGCTATTACTTCGATAACTTTTTCCACCAAACTGGGCAAGGAAAAACATCCGATTCTGAATTTCTAATCGATACGTCGCTGTATCCATTAAATCGAGGAGCTGTATTTTTCACGCACGGTAACAATGATTATACTGCGACTCCAGAGATTTTACGTCAGCAAGGTTATTTCACTTCTGTATTCCATGCGAATAACGCAACATTTTGGAATCGTAACATTATGTACTCTGCTCTCGGTTATGATCGTTACTATAATGAACTTGATTACAAAATTACGCCCGAAACAAATTTAAATTGGGGATTAAAAGATATCGAATACTTTGATCAATCAGTAGATATATTAAAAACTGTTGACCAACCATTTTACGCTCGTTTCCTTACTTTAACGAATCATTATCCATTTACGTATGATGAAGATACAAAATTCATTGAACCATACAATTCTGGTAATGGCGTATTTGATCGTTATATCGTAACAGCACGTTACTTAGACGAATCAATTAAAAAATTTATTGAGCGTTTAAAGGCCGAGGGAATGTATGATGATTCTATTATTGTGTTGTATGGTGATCATTATGGCATTTCTGAAAAACACAATCGCGCAATGGCACAGTTTTTAGACAAAGATCAAATAACAGAATTTGATACTTTAAATTTACAACGTACACCTTTATATATTCATATGCCTGGGCAAACAGAAGGTCAAACGATTTCAAAGCCTACGGGACAAATCGATATGAAACCTACTATTCTAAACTTACTTGGGATTGATACTACGAACGATATCCGTTTTGGTCATGATATGTTTTCAGATGAATATACCGGTTTTGTTGTTTTACGTGATGGTAGCTTTATTACAGAGAAGTATGCATACACAAACAACACTTTCTATGATCGCATAACAGGTGAAATTGTAGATTTACCAAAAAAAGAAGCACAAGCACTCATTAACCGTGCACAAAACGAATTACGAATGTCTGACAAAATTATTGAAGGCGATTTATTACGTTTCTCAGAAAGTAATAAAGTTAAAACTGGCGAAGTACAAACTAAAATTAAAGAGACTGAAAAATAATCTAAATATGAAAAGGGAGCAACTCATTAAGGTTGCTCCCTTTTACTCTCTTATAAAAAATCTGATATGTTTTACTTTTATTCTACGCTTGTTTCTAAAGTTACATCTGTATAGGTATGATCATCACCTATATTTAAAATTACTTCACATTGACGTAATCTCAATTCAAAGAGCATGATAGAATCATGATAAACTTCAGGTTGTGATTTCATCTTATGTAACATCTCTTGTTTTTCTTGTATTTCTAAATGAGTGTTTTCTACAGCTTGTTTCAAGGAGTTAAATGGATTCCTAAAGAATATGTTAATATCCCGCTCTTGCGTGTTTTCAAATAACTCAAATTGCAAGAAAAATTTCTTCATAATAGAAGCCGTTACCTCGGTATAATCTTCATTTTCTACATACTGTTTGTATTTGTTATATAGCATACCTTTGTTTTTAGGAAGAACTCCAAATAATTTACCGGCACTTTTCAGTAAAAATTGTGCTGGCGTAAAGCGACGTAAAATATTTACTTCATCCATTTGTATTCTAGTCGTCATTCTGTCAGTATCTCTGCGCCAGTCATCAAGCACTTTAAAATCACATTCTAACTGTATTCGATTTTCTCCAAATAAAGAATTAAGTCCTTCACTAAGTTCTTCTAAGTACGATTGACTTTGAAGGAGCTCATTATTAGAAATCGCAATCCAATTTTTCATAGAAAGAGCAAAATTAGGTAATACAGTTTGTTCTAAATATTTATGTACTCTTTCATTCATCGCTTTATTTAGTTCCGTATCAATGTGCCTAAAATCGCTTTCTTCACTAATTAAATCTGAACAACTCTGTAATATCTTCGGAATATTTTCAGTAAGTTCATTCGTAATTTCCATTTTCATTGTGCGATATGATTTTGTAATGAAATGAATTTTTTCCTTCTCAAAAGTAGTAAGATTATTAATGCTACCATTTAGTTTCACTAGCATATCTTCATTCCAATGAATAGAATCCACTAAATTGTTTTCTTTCTCAACGCGTTTATCCAATAGATATGTAATTGTTTTTCGAATGAAAAACAATAGCTTTTCCGTACGTTCTGCATCGACATTTTTATGATTAAAGTTAAAATGAATAAACTCAGTTAAATCATTTAATTGTTGACTACTTGTATATAACGAAGAGTAAGGGAAAATTCTCGCATGCGGGAAATATGTGTTTATTCTCGCTTGCGTATCATGTAATACTCTTTTCACTTCTGCATCACTGTAAATGTTATCGATTTTATTTAATAAGAAATGAATTTGTAAATTTGGTGTATGTTCTTGAATGCTTAATAGAATATCACGTTCTTTGTCAGTAAAAGGTGAATCCGCATTCAATACGAATAGTAATTCGTCTACAGAATTTAAATATTCGAATACCTCATCTCTAGTATCGTTATTCCTATTAAATCCAGGTGTAACTACAAATGTAAGTTTATTTTCACTTAAAAATCTGCATGGTAATTTAAATTCAACACATGCTCTATCTCTATATGTTTGATGGTGCTGAGACATCATATTATGGTAATCCGAGACATCTTCAGTTGTTGTAATTGCTAAGTCTGTTATGGCGTTAATTTCTGTATGCGCATCATTTTTTAAAACTACTACATTTGAAATTGATTTTTCTAATATATTTTCTCCTATTATAGAGTTAATAAATGTAGTTTTTCCGTTTCCTGAAGTTCCCGTTACTAAAATGCGATTTGTACTTAAATCTGCGAGCTCGCCAACTAACCATCTAAATCGGTGACCCATTTCTATATTATGTTTTTGTGCCCACTCTGTAATAGATTCAAAAAGATGCAAACTATACTCTAAGCCATCCACATGATTAATAGAATATAACAACAGGTTTTCAGCATGTTTTATATTTGCTGAATCTATTTCGGAAGGGAAAATCTCATCCCATGCCAATACAGCTGCAGATGGAAATACAGCATAAGATGGATTGACAACCTTTAACCAATTTGTTAACAAGTTTGGAATGATATCGTGCAATTGTTTAAGCATATATTGACCTTGAATTAATTCAAAGTACGTTCCTTCGTAAAGAGAAGAAATTTTGTCCCATATATCGGACGAATGTATTTCAATATGTAAGAAAAATTCATTTATTGTGTTAAGCCATGATAAGTAATTTTGTTCGTTTTTATAACTATTCCAAAGTGATGAAACCATTTGCGTAAATTGTACTTGATCTACATTATTTAACGTAACTAATACTTCATAAAAATAATCTGGTGAAATATGTTTAGTAAATCTTTTATCGATATATCCTTTTAAAACCTCAAACCACGGATAAGATTCTGTTCGAATTAACTCATTCACAGCAAGCTCTACTGCACTATCAAAATCTTGCTGCTCCTCATAAAAGGAACGGGCAATTTTTGTGACATTTGGATAATCCGGATTTAAAGAAACTGCTTCTTTAATAACAGCGAAAGCAGAGTCAAAATTATTTTGCTCTATGTAAAGAGAAAGTAATTGTAATCTAATCTCCGTCATCAATATTATATTATCAGTAGTAATGAACGTATAAACATTTTCAGCAACTGGTAATTGATTAAGCTCGAAATAAGCATCGGCAATATTTTTTTGTGCCCATGGTGCTAATTCATTACTAACTTTTTCCCATTTAAAAATAGCCGCTTCAAAATCTTGATGGCGATAATAAAATTCACCTTGTGCAAAACGAATGTAAGATCCATCAGAAATCTCATTTCTTTCTTCGTTTACATAAGCTTCTCCAAGTACATCAATAGGTGGTTTTGTTTCATTCTCCATTAGGAATGTTTCATAATACATCTTTTTTATTAATTGTTTTTCTACTCTCATCTTTTCCCCCACTATATCTTGAAAATACATTTTTAAGATATGTCAATACTTTTTGTATGTATGCTTTTTATCTTAACAAAGAATATCTTTTGGAAAATTTCATTTTCCTTTCATTTTTCAAGTTAGATTGAATTTTTATGAGAAAAGTTTCAGTTTTTTTTCAATTTCCTTTCAGTTATGAAACAGCATTAAATGTTCCTAATAACCTAATAACACTATAATCTCCCGCATTATATTATCAGGAAAAGTCTATATAAACCCATATTATAAAAACAATTTATAACGAATATATATGCATTATTCCCTTCCCTAATAAATAAAAGAAGCATTATCATATATTTCTCACATTGTTTTCCTTTGAAATATTTCAGTAGTTACGTAATTTAATTCCATTAACCTCTATAAATAACTAGTCCAAAAAAAATCTATATGCATATCATGTTATAGTAAAGAATTCAGGAAATCCTAAAAGGAGGCATTTTCATGTTTGAAGATAAATCTAAAATAAACTACCCATATGAATTTACTGAAACTACAACAATCCCGCTAAAAAACCCCATCAATAAAACTTTCAAAAACGGCTCTGGTACACATACTTTCCCAATTAAAAAACACTATAAAGAACAGGTGTTATATACGGAAAAAATTAATAATAATAAAAACAAATAACCTTATAGGCCCTTATAACAATTAATCGAATAAGAATCTATATTAGACCTTGCATAGTTATAGGTAATAAATAAATTTTTCTTATACAACTCATGTACTTTTAAAAAGTGCTGATATACAGCGCTTTTTTATACATAGATAATAGAAGAACAAAAAAGGGTATGGATAGTTTCCATACCCTTTTTGTTCTTTACTATTTATAAATAAAGTACGCCCATATTTATTTTACCTAGTAGCACTTTAATGGCCCCTCTAGAAAAAATAAAAACTAGTTTAATTAAAAATAAATTTCTTAGCCAATGCTCCTACCAGCATAAATTTACTCGTTGGCGTAATTGAAGAAAGGAGTAAATTTATGATAAATCACAAAGTTAAAGAAGCACCCAACAATTATATTGGCCATTATTGCTCTATTATATATATTTAAAAATTTACTAAAAGTTGTTTCAAAGCTACTTAGTTTTCATAAAATATTTTTTGTTTCCGTTGGAACGGATAAGCTTTAATCTCATCTGTATCTAAATTTTCATGAAATAAATGAATAGCTATAATTTGTCTACAATCGTAGGTATGATAATAATATGTTCCGGACTCCATACACATTACGCTTGTATAAATGGTATTATCTAATGCACCTTCTTCTGTTATTACTCCGCCTTTAGGAACCTCGCAATTTGATAAAATATGAAAAAGGGCCGATACTCCCTCTTCTTCACCATCTATACCTTGAATGTTTTGTTTGCCGTATGCTGCTCGCACAAACCTTGATGGCGGGGTGAAGTCCCCTGGAAGTCCCATTGAACCTGAGCCCTGACCAAAAGCATTTAATGGTACATTGCTCCACTCTGTTGGCGCGAATGGCTGCGATTTAAGGCCAATATATTGTCTTAAATTTTGTAAATGCCAATTAAACTCCGGACTATTCGTCATCACTCCTAGTGGGTTGTCATACATTTTTAATCCTTCATTTGTCGGCTCCAGTACAATGCAATCTCCCCATTTATCTGCTAAAATCCAATGTAGTGGTGGCGTAAGTCCTAAATCCGGTAATGGTATATCCAAAAAGGTAAGTCTATCTACAGATTTCTTTAACTCTTTGACAGAATTGAATTGTGTGAGACTCCAAGTCACAAAATCAAATGGAGCCAAATTCGTTTTGTTGTCATCTATGCTTTGACTATAAGTAGCGAATCCTGGAAAATAGAGTGTTGCACATGTCATACCTGCTTCATTTACTCCGTCCGCCATAATGATCCTTCCTTGATGATTAATTCCCATTCCGACCGTAGCATGTTTCGTATTAATAATTTCACCAGTTATATTATTCCACTGATAATGTCGAGGAATGACTATTACTTCTTGATTCAAATCTAATGTGAAGTCCATCGTTCTTGCAAAAAGATGCTGACCGTTTTTTGTCTGTAATGTCAAACTAGTACACATAAAGAACACCCCGTTTTATGGTTTTATCTACACTTTACTTAATTCTGATAAATCTGTAAATTAAAAACCTCTTTCCTTACAAAAAAATTGAGAAAGCCATATAAAGTACAAATAGGTTAAGGTTATCTCTAGTTTATAAATGATTTTTTAAAATATAGTTGCAAAAGAATTATATTAAAAAGGAGCGACTTGTTACTATCGCTCCTTTTTATTTCACTCTATATTTTATTAAAATAACAAGAAACCATTTTTTCTCTATGAACAGTATCCCTACATAACCCTCTTAAACATCTTCTCCAACTCATAAGTAGAATGATGCACAAGAATTGGTCTTCCGTGCGGACATGTGTATGGGTTTGTTGTTGTACGTAGTTCTTCCAGTAAAGCAAATATTTGATCGTTCGTTAAATATTGATTTGCTTTAATGGATGCTTTACAGCTCATCATGATGGCTGCTTCTTCACGTAGTTTTTTAATGTCAACTTTTTTTAGTTTGACGACTTGTTCCATCATTTCGTCGATAATTTCTGTTTCTTGTCCTTTCGGGAACCACGTTGGATGCGAGCGGACGATAAAGGATTGATGGCCGAATTGCTCCAAGAATAATCCAACTTTTTTCAGTTCTTCTAGTTGCTCTTCGACACGTAAAAATTCAGTAAGAGATAGGTCAATACGGTATGGTACAAGTAGTTCTTGTACTTCTTGCGCTACCCTTCCTACTTTATCCCGGAAGTATTCATAATTAATACGTTCCTGCGCGGCATGTTGGTCAATCATATATAAGCCTTTATCATTTTGAGCGAAAATATATGTTCCATGCATTTGTCCAATTGGATAAAGTGGCGGTAAGTCATTACCGTTCATTTCAATCTCTTCTATTTCCTGAACTTCTTCTTCCAATTCCTCTAATTCAAAGTCTTCATCGTTACTGTTCCACGATTTCTCTTTTTGAATTGGTTCTTCCATTATCGATTTAGTAGATGGTTGCCAACTTTGTTCTTCTCTTACGAGCGACTGTGGTGGTTGCCATTCTTGCTTTGGCGGTTGCCACAGTTGTGCTGGCTGTTTCACAGCCAGTGGTTCTTCTCGTTTTTCATCCATGCCAGTCGGTAAAACGATGTCCGGCATAGATGGTTCTTTCGGCTTCGCATGCTCAAACTGAAACTGTTCTTGCACACTTTCATCTTTTTCTTTTTTCTTCGTTGTTACACCTGCATCTGGAATGAGCTGTATTTTTTTGAATGCCGATTGCAATGTTTCTTCGATAAGCTTTAGTAATTCTTGTTCTTTACTAAAACGAACTTCTAATTTCGCTGGATGTACGTTAACGTCAACAAGCATTGGATCCATTTCAATCGATAAGAAGCCGATTGGATATCGTCCGACTGGCAGTAACGTATGGTATCCTTGCTGAATGGCTTTCATTAATACGAAATTTCGAACGTAACGGCCATTTACGATCGTTGACATATAATTTCGAGATGCTCTCGTTACTTCTGGTAATGTTACATAGCCTTTAATTGTAAAATCTAAAGATTCAGCTTCAATTGGAACCAGCTTCTTCGCAACTTGAATGCTATAAATCGATGCAAGTACTTGTCTTACATCACCATTTCCTGATGTATGAAGCAATTTCTTTTCATTATGAAACAGCTTTAATGATACTTCTGGATGTGACATTGCAATACGATACACAATATCTGTAATATTCCCAAGCTCTGTATGAATGGTTTTCATATATTTAAGACGCGCTGGTGTATTAAAGAATAAGTTTTGTACTGTAATATCTGTTCCTTTTCGGCTCGCTGTTTTCTCCTGCTTTATAATGTCTCCACCTTTAATCATAAGGTGTGTACCAGGCGCATCACCTGTGCTAGTGATTAATTCTAATTCACTAACTGAGGCAATACTCGGCAATGCCTCACCGCGGAAACCGAGTGTTCTAATGCGAAACAGATCGTTTTCATCTTTAATTTTGCTCGTCGCATGTCGTTCAAAAGCGACGATACAATCTTCTTCTGCAATGCCATCCCCATTATCAATGATGCGAATTTTTGATAAACCAGCTTCTTCTAAGTGGATTTCAATAGATGTACTATTCGCATCGATAGAATTTTCCACAAGTTCTTTTACGACTGAGGCAGGGCGCTCTACTACTTCCCCTGCCGCAATTAAGTTAGAGAGTTGATCATCGAGTTTGCGAATTTTCCCCATCTACTTACTCATCCTTTCTTTAACTTTTTCTGCAAGCGATACAGTTCGTTCATCGCCTCTAAAGGTGTCATATCAAGTAAATCAATTTTTTTAATTTGCGTAAGTACTGCCGTTTCTTTTGCATCTAGAACTGACTTGTCTTGTTTTTTCGAAGATTGTTCTCCACCAAAGAATGATAATTGCGATTCTTCCTCAGTCTCTACTTTCGTCTCTTGTATTTCTGCTGGTTCTTCTTTTACAACAGCTGGTTCTGGAGCCACTTCTTGTACTTTCACTTCTGTACGCTTTGGAATAATAATTTCTTCTTGTCCTTCTAGTTGCGCTAACACTTCTTTCGCACGAGCGATTAAGCTATCTGGAAGCTCCGCAAGTTGCGCAACGTGAATTCCGTAACTTTTATCAGCTGCTCCATCTTGAATTTTATGAAGGAATACTACTTTTCCGTTCTCTTCAATAGCTGAAACGTGTACATTCTTCAATTGTCCTAAACTTTCTTCTAGCACCGTCAATTCATGATAATGCGTAGAGAATAACGTTTTCGCACCAATTTGGTCATGAATATGTTCAATGATTGCTTGTGCAAGTGCCATACCATCATACGTAGATGTACCGCGTCCAATTTCATCGAATAAAATTAAACTTCTTTCTGATGCATTTGCAATTGCATTTTTCGCTTCTAACATTTCGACCATAAATGTACTTTGACCCGAAATTAAATCATCCGCTGCACCAATTCTCGTAAAGATTTGATCGAATACAGGTAATACCGCTTCTGTTGCTGGTACGAAACAACCAATCTGTGACATAACAGTTACAAGTGCTAATTGTCTCATATACGTACTTTTACCAGACATGTTCGGTCCTGTAATTAAAAAGACATCCATCTTCTCCGGCATAATACAATCATTCGGTACATACAATTTCCCGTTCAATACTTTTTCAACGACAGGATGACGACCATCTTTAATAAAGATTTCGCGCTTAGTTGTTAAAACCGGTTTTACAAACTGTTCTTCTTCACTAACTGTCGCGAAACTTTGCAGTACGTCTAATTCACTAATTACTTTCGCTAAATGTTGTAATTTCGGAATAAATACTTTTACTTCTTCACGAAGCGCTGTAAATAAATCATATTCTAATTGTACAATTTTCTCTTCTGCTTCTAAGATTAATGTTTCTTTTTCTTTCAATTCATCTGTAATGAAACGTTCCGCATTAGCAAGCGTTTGTTTACGCTCATAGCGGCCTTCTGGAAGCGCTGCAAGATTCGCCTTCGTCACTTCAATGTAGTAGCCGAAAATACGGTTGTACCCGATTTTTAACGATTTAACTCCTGTAATATCACGCTCTCGTTTTTCAAGCTCAGCGATCCACGTTTTCCCGTTTTTACTAACGTAACGATATTGATCAAGCTTGTCATTATAACCGTCTTTAATAATATCTCCATCTTTAATAGAAAGCGGTGGGTTTTCTTGAATACTTCTTCCTAGTAATTCAGTTAAGCTCTCACATGGATCCGCACCTTGAATTAACCTTGCTGCATAAGCATTATCTAACAGACTAATCGCTTCTAAAATAGCCGGTACTTGAAGTAAAGATCGTCTTAACTGTAATAAGTCCCGTGCATTCACATTACCAAATGCAACTTTCCCTGCTAAACGTTCTAAATCATATACTTCTTTTAATTTTTCTTTTAAATCTTCACGTAAGAAGTAATCATTTACAAATGTTTCAACCATTTCTAAACGCTCTTCTACTTTTTCTTTTTGGATCAGCGGACGTTCCATCCACTGTTTTAACATACGACCACCCATAGCTGTTTTCGTTTTATCTAATAGCCATAATAATGATCCTGTTTTTTCTTTCGTTCGGAGTGTTTCTGTCAGCTCTAAATTTCGCTTTGAATGCACATCAATTTTCATAAATTGATTCGTATAATAAATTTCCACTGGTTGTAAATGGTCTAACGAACGTTTTTGCGTTCTTATTACATAGTTAAATAAGCGTCCAACTGCTTTAATTAACTTTGCTTGCGAAACGTTTTTCACAAGATGTTCTACCCCTTCCGGAATCGTTGTTGCATCTTCATACGAAATCGTCATTTTTAATGTTGCAGTTAATTTATTTAATTCATCTTTTGAAAATGTAGAATCTACAACAATTTCTTTTGAACCAGTTGCATACACTTCTAATAAAATATCTTCTACTGAACCTGTTAACAACGTTACTGTATTTTGTCCAGTCGTTAAATCATTACAAGCTAAAGCATACGATCCATCTTCAAAATATGTTAATGCTGCTAAGAAGTTATTTTCTTTCTCATCAATAGTACGCCCTTCCATCATCGTTCCTGGCGTAATTAGTTGTACGACTTCACGGCGTACTACACCTTTAGCTGTTTTTGGATCTTCCACTTGCTCACAAACAGCTACTTTATATCCTTTTTCAACAAGTTGTTCAATATAATTTTTAGCTGCATGATGTGGTACACCGCACATCGGTATACGATCACTACTACCACCATCTCGGCTCGTTAATGTAATTTCAAGTTCATGAGCTGCTTTAACCGCATCTTCAAAGAACATTTCATAAAAATCACCTAATCGGAAAAATAAAAAGGCATCTTGATAGTCTGCCTTAACCTTTAAATATTGCTGTATCATAGGGGTATATTGAGTCATACTTTTCCTCCATAATTCTTACATAGTAATCAATTTTCATATATGTCACACTTCACGGACATCCATATCTCCTATTTCAGGAGTCTTTCCTCATTATAGCACATTTCATAAGGAATCATGTTCATTCAAGCATCACTTATGTAAAGTAAAAAGCTAGGAAGAACTTCTCCCTAGCTTTCTATTACTCTTCTTCTGCATCGACGATAAAGTTCGGATCTAATTCTTCAAACTCATCATCATCGACTTGGAAATCCTCGTCTGATTCTACGCAACCTTCAGGATTTACACTTACACAAATTTTCGTTTCCCCAACTACTTCTGTTACAAATTCACGTTCTACAGTTACAACAATTTTATTACCATTTGGTGATACAAGAGCTTCTAAACAATTTGGTGGCTGAATGACACGAGCAATAATTTCTAAATCATCACCAGAAAAGTTTTTATCACGATACCCAATACTCACTTCATCAGTGTAGTTCACACGTTCTGTTACAACTTCTGTCTTTGTATTACCATCAAATGAATACCAAGTGTTCACATCATAGAAACCTTCAATTTCCACATGCTTTCCATTCTTTCTTGCTTCGTACGAGTGGTTAATTACCCAGCACCCTAAAATACTTGTTGGCTCATTATTCGATTCACATGTATGCGTTGACTTTGTATACTTACGTCCTTTTCCAACCACTGCTTTTGTAATAATCTCTCTAAATTCGGACATTCGTAACCCTCCTCAATCACTATTCACTTAATCATATGCGTGACAATAGCGGAATGTGTCATTCTTTTTTCGAGAAGAACTTACGTTTAACCCATTAAAAAAAGAGATGTCAATTCGACATCTCTTTAACAACCACAATTTCCTTTTTTACTTTCTACTGCTGCGCCCGTTTCACCCTTCAATACATCGCCATTAGTCGAAATTAATATTTCATCTGTTACGTTGTTAGAAATCGTACTTGCAACTAGCTGTAGTAAGTCATTTACATATGTTTGTGAAGATTTAAATTCTTGCACAACTGGGATACTATCCAACTTATCTTGCAATGCATCAATGTCAGCTTCTACTTTTTTCAAAGCTTCCCATTTCCCGTAATGCTGCAAGTTTACTGCTTGTTTTTGCAGTGCTTTAATTTCATCAATTGCGCGCTTTACATTTTCATTTTTATGAATTTGCGCCTCTGCTTTCTTAAAGAAATCAACTTCTTCTGTTTCAGAAATCATTTTTGCTAATTCTTTCGCTTGTTCAACAATTTCATCTTTCGAATATGCTTTCATCTATTATTCCACCTCAATCGGCTCTTCAACTAATTCCCCGTTAAGAGACCAAGTTTTTGCTTCCGTTACTTTTACTTTCACAAGCTGACCAATTAAAGATTTTGAAGCGACGAAGTTTACAAGTTTATTCGTACGAGTATAACCTGCGAGTACTTCTGGATTATTTTTACTTTCCCCATCAACTAACACTTCCACAATTTGACCTTTGTAACGATTATTCTTTTCAATTGCCAACGTATTGACTAGTGTATTTAAGCGTTGAAGACGTTCTTTTTTCACTTCCATCGGTACATTATCTTTCATTTTTGCAGCTGGTGTACCTTCGCGCGGAGAATAAATAAAGGTAAAGGCAGTATCAAATCCTACTTCACGATATAACGACATCGTTTCTTCAAATTGCTCATCTGTTTCATTCGGGAAACCAACGATAATATCAGTTGTGAATACTGCATTTGGAATTGCTTCTTTAATTTTTCTTACAAGTTCTAAATAATGCTCACGTGAATATTTGCGCGCCATAATTTTTAACATATCTGTGCTTCCAGATTGAACTGGTAAGTGAATATGTTCTACTAAGTTTCCACCTTTTCCAAGCACTTCAATTAAGTGATCATCGAAATCACGTGGATGGCTCGTTGTAAAACGAATACGGGCAATATCAACTTTACGGAGTTCGTCCATTAAATCGCCAAGACCGTATTCGAAATCTTCAAAGTCTTTACCATATGCATTTACGTTCTGGCCAAGTAATGTAATTTCTTTATAACCATTCGCAGCTAAATGACGAATTTCTTGGATAATGTCTTCTGGACGTCTGCTTCGCTCTTTTCCACGTGTATACGGCACGATACAATATGTACAGAACTTATCACAGCCATACATAATATTTACCCAAGCTTTAATATCACCACGGCGTACTTTCGGAAGGTTTTCAATTACATCCCCTTCTTTTGACCAAACTTCAACTACCGTCTCCTTCGAGAACATCGCATCTTTAAGAATATACGGCAATCTATGAATATTATGCGTTCCAAACACCATATCTACATGCTGATTTTTTTGCATAATTTTATTTACAACAGATTCTTCTTGAGACATACAACCACATACACCAATTAAAAGGTCCGGATTTCTTCTTTTTAATGACTTTAAATGACCTAGTTCACCGAAAACTTTATTTTCAGCATTTTCACGAATTGCACAAGTATTTAATAAAACTACATCTGCATCTTCAGTTGAAAAGGTTGGCTCATATCCAAGTGCGGTGAAAATACCCGCCATTACTTCCGTATCATGCTCATTCATTTGACAACCATATGTACGAATATAGAACTTTCTTCCTGTACCAAAATTGCGAAATTCTTCAGATAAGCCAAAATCCCGTTCAATTTTAACTTCTTCTCTCCCTCGTTTTTTCGCATCTTTTAAGGAAGGTGGTTGGTATACACTTTCAAAGTATTTACTATAATCTTTCTCTTCTTTTTTCGTAGAGGAATTTGCTTGTCGACTTGCTAATCGTTGTTGCTCGTTCATCGGTAATCTCCTTTCACCCTTAACTATACACACTCTATAGTCCATTTTAATGCGCTTTGACTCACCTCAAAAATGGTTAGATAGCTTGAGAGATAACTTGTCCTTTGAAACTTGAGTAATCAATCTAATCATTTATAAGAATGAAGTCTTCCCCACACAAATAGACATTCCCTTTTCATACTTCTTTTTGTCCTATCCAAAAGCATATTGCTTTATCCCTATAAACATTACCATAGTATGAAGCGTTGCGCCAATTTTAACAAGAAAGAGGCTCTATCTGATCTTACATTTCATCAGCAATGAACTCGCCATTTTCATACAACGATTTATATATTATTTTACCATTCTGAATTTTCTAAGTAAATAAGACTACCCTATATTTTTTACTCATAAAAAAAGGTTACCAAATGGCAACCTCCTCTTCTTACATTACATAAATTCAGCTACGAGTTCATCAAACATTTTCTGATCCATATTTAAATCAGCTTGCACTAAAGGCTTCTCACTATAGCCTTTTACAAGTTCTTGGTATGAAGGTTGCGCTGTATTTTGATATATTAAACCTGTTACTAATCCGTTATTTTCCATTAACGTTTGCATAGCCATCATGCGATTAGACGGATCATATCCCTCTACTGTACTTAGTTTTGTTAAATTCTCTTTAAACCAATCGTAAGTATTTACTTTATTGTAAGTAACACATGGGCTGTATACGTTAATTAATGAAAATCCTTTATGGTTAATACCAGCTTCAATAATTTGTGTTAATTCTTTTAAATCACTTGAAAAGCTTTGCGCCACAAATGTCGCACCAGCTGTTAAAGCCATTTCCATAACATTTAGTGACGGTTCAATTGAACCTTGTGGTGTGCTTTTCGTTTTAAATCCAGCTTCACTACGCGGTGAAGTTTGCCCTTTTGTTAATCCGTAAATTTGGTTATCCATTACGATGTACGTAATGTCGATGTTACGACGAATAGAATGGATTGTATGTCCCATACCAATCGCAAATCCATCACCGTCACCACCTGATGCGATAACTGTTAAATCACGATTTGCCATTTTCACACCTTGTGCAATTGGAAGGGCACGACCATGAATACTATGCACACCATATGAATTAATATAACCTGAAATACGACCTGAACAGCCGATACCGGAGACAACAGCAAGTTCATCTGGATTTAAACCAACGTTAGCTGCCGCACGTTGAATTGCAGCTTGCACCGAGAAGTCTCCGCAACCTGGGCACCAGTTTGGTTTTACGCTGTTACGAAAGTCCTTAAATGTTGCCATTTAATACAACCCCTTTTTTGCATTCGTTGTAAATCTCTTTCGGCAAGAATGGGTTCCCATCATATTTTAAAAGACTAGAAATTTTCTCACCGTTACCAAGATTCATTTTCATAATGTTAGCAAGCTGACCTGTTGCGTTGTTTTCTACCACTACAACACGCTTCGCATTTTTCACAAGTGGATCGATTTCAGCTGTCGGGAACGGGTGAATTAAGCGTACATGAGCATGGTTTACTTTCATACCCTCTTGTTCTAAACGCTCCATTGCTTCTTCGATCGCACCACGAGTTGAGTTAAATCCAACAAGCAATACGTCCGCTTCTTCATGCTTAACATTTTTATAGACAGGGGTGTTAAACTTCAAGTTCTCCATTTTACGGAAACGTTTGTCCATTTGATCTTTACGGTTTATTGCTGATTCAGATGGTTTACCAGTTTCATCATGTTCTACACCTGTAACATGGTGAACACCATTTTTCATACCAGGTAAAACACGTGGTGAAACGCCATCTTCGGTTACTTCATAACGCTTGAAGTATGCTTTATTTTCACGTTCTGGTAATTCCGCTTCTAAATCAAGCTTACCGCGACGAATTTCCACTTTATCTAACGTAAGCGGTTCTACAGTTTGTTTTCCTAAAGAAAGCTGTAAATCCGTTAAGAAAATAACAGGTACTTGATATTCTTCAGCTAGGTTAAATGCTTCTACAATATCATAGAAAGCTTCTTCAACTGTACTTGGCGCCATTACGATTTTTGGAATCTCACCGTGCGTACCGTAAATCATCGCCATTAAATCCGACTGCTCTTGTTTCGTTGGTAATCCTGTACTTGGACCACCACGTTGTGTATCAACAATTACTAATGGTGTTTCTGTAATACCCGCTAAACCAATCGCTTCCATCATTAAAGATAGACCCGGACCGGCAGATGCAGTTAATGTACGAACACCAGCATAGTTTGCACCGATTGCCATTGTACAAGCTGCGATTTCATCCTCAGTTTGGATTACTGTTCCACCAACTTTTGGCAATTTTTTAATTAAGTATTCCATAATTTCAGATGCAGGTGTAATTGGATATGCAGACATAAAGCGAGCACCACCAGCTACCGCACCAAATGCGATTGCATCGTTTCCAATCATAAACATGCGTTTCTTACCATCAGCTTTTTCAAGCTGCATCATGTTTACTTTCTCACCAAGCAATTCTTTCATATATTGAGAGCCGCGCTTAATTGCGTCCATATTCTTTTGAACGACTTGCTCTCCTTTACGACCAAAGATTTCTTCAACAACATTTAAATAAGCTGTTTCATCTAATCCTAATACCGCACTTGATGCCCCAACAGCAACCATGTTTTTCATTAATGATGTGCCTAATTCTGAAGCAATATCTGTAAACGGTATCACATATAGATTTACATCTGTATTATCAGGTATTGTTGGATTAAATTTCGCATCCGCAACTACAATTCCACCTGGACGTAGTTCGTGGAAGTTAAAATCAATTGTTTCTTGATCAAAAGCAATTAAAATATCTAAATCATCTGAGATCGCGCGTACTTCTGTTGTACTTACGCGAATTTTATTATTTGTATGGCCGCCTTTAATACGTGATGAGAAGTGGCGGTAACCGTATAGGTAATATCCTAATCGGTTTAATGCAATACAGAAGATTTCTCCTGTACTTTCAATTCCTTCACCTTGTTGGCCTCCAACTTTCCATGAAAGTTGACTAATCATCTCCTACACCCCTTTTGGCTGCATTCATTGTAGTGTATTTTTTTACAGTAATAGTTTAGCATTTTTTATACAAATAAACTACAACGGACGCAAATTATGCCTCTTCTGATTTCCCTGAATCTTTAGTATAAAGCTATTTTGTTTTTCATTCTAGTATTAGGTCTTAAAAAAAGCAATAATATCAAATGAATTAATTCTAATTTTTCTGGATTTTTAAAACAAAAATCTTAAAAGCTTATATGTTCAACAAAATTATCATATAAAAATCGCTCTACAGTAGATGCAGCATAGTGTTTACAAAGCTCATTCATTACATTTTCATAATCTCGATACGCTGATACATTTACAACTGTTTCTAATATCCCATCAAAATCCGAACCAAACCCTATATTCTTCTCTCCACCTAATGAACAAATATATTCGATATGTCTTACTATATCTGTTATATTCGCTTGTTTTTCATTTGTTAGAAACTGCGGTACGAAAGTGACACCTATCATGCCATTTCGCTTTATAAGAGCTTTAAGTTGTTCATCGTTTAAATTACGTGGATGCTGACAAAGTTTCATACAGTTTGAGTGGGAAGCAATAGGATTTTTTGCACTTTCTACAACATCCCAAAAACTTCTTTCATTCAGATGAGACACATCAGTCCATACATGTAACATATTAAGTTCTTGTACAACTTCTTTACCGAAAGTCGTTAAACCCGCCCCACGTGTCTCTAGCGCACCATCAGCTAATAGATTGGCATAATTCCATGTTAGTCCAAAAGAACGTACTCCTAGGCGATACAACAACCGTAATTTCATTGCATCTTTTCCAATTGCTTCGCATCCTTCTAGTGTTAATATCGCTCCAATCTCGTCCTGTTTTAACATGTTAATATCATCTTTTGTCTGAATAAACTTTACACCCGGTAATGATAAAATTTCATTATAAAAAATATCTACCATTTGTAATGCCGCTTCAAATCGTTTTTCATATAGCACTGTTTCTGGCACATATATAGCAAAACATTGTATACTTCCTTTTCTTCTCTTTAACTGTTCAAATGTAATATGTAATTGCGGATCATGTTTAAAATCCTTTTTCCCTTGTGCACTCCATAACTGAAGAAGCACATCACAATGAGCATCAAAAATTTTCATTTTCATTCCTCCATTATAAAAACAACCTGTTTGCATACTGCAAACAGGTTGTTTAAACTTAACGAGGTTCTACAATTAATTTTATTGCTGTACGTTCTTCCCCATCAATCATAATATCCGTAAACGCTGGGATACAAATCAGGTCCAAACCACTAGGCGCTACAAATCCTCTTGCAATTGCTACTGCCTTTACCGCTTGGTTCAATGCACCTGCACCAATGGCTTGAATTTCTGCTGTTCCGCGTTCGCGAATAACACCTGCAAGTGCACCAGCTACAGAATTAGGGACCGACGTTGCTTTAACTTTTAATATTTCCATTCCGCGTTTCCTCCTCGTTTCTATAAAAAGTATTAGCAATTATTTCACTTTAACTTATATTCACGAGGAATGACGCGTATTCCTGCTAAATTTCTGTAATTTTTCTAAAAAATTAAAAAATAATAACTTTTCTAAATCTTACCCAGAAATTACTCAAAAAATGGCTGATCATCATTAATTAAGATACGCTGGATTTTCTTAGCTTTTCCTGTATTAGGATCCACATCAACTAGCACTGCACTTAATTGTGTTCTACCACTTGTCACTTCAAATCGTACTGGTAAGTTTGTTAAAAACTTCTTCAATACCGCTTCTCGATCCATACCTAAAATCCCATCGTAAGGACCTGTCATACCAACATCTGTGATATATGCAGTTCCGCTTGGTAAAATACGATTATCTGCTGTAGGAACATGTGTATGTGTACCCACTACTGCTGTAGCACGACCATCTACATACCAACCTAACGCTTGTTTTTCACTCGTAGTTTCCGCATGAAAATCAATAAAGATAATATTCGTACGTTTTTTTGCAATGTTAATTAATTCATCCACTTTACGGAATGGACAATCAATTGGAGGAAGGAATGTACGTCCTTGTAAGTTAATAACTGCCACTTCTGTTCCATTGCAGTTCACAAAGATAAGTCCTTTTCCTGGAGTTCCTTCTGGGAAGTTAGCTGGTCTTGCAAGATATTTTGCGTCATCAATAAATTCAAATACTTCACGGTTATCCCAAGCGTGGTTTCCAAGTGTAACCGCTTGTGCCCCGCATTCTAAAAAGTTTCGATATATTTTTTCCGTAATTCCACGTCCACCTGCTGCATTTTCTCCATTAATAATGGTTACTGTAGGTGTATATTTCTTCTTTAATGCCGGTACGTATTGTTGAATCATACCTCTACCAGGAGATCCTACTACATCCCCAACAAATAATATTCTCATATGTCTTACCCTTCCTATGTACTACATTTTTTATTACTATAGCTTCAAGTGATTTCCTTACAATATATTTATTATAAGTTTGTTTCACTTGTATACTAATTCCCTTTATTTTAACCAATTCCAACACAAAAAAATAAAGTGGTGTTTCACCACTTTATTTTGCGTATTCCACTGCACGTGTTTCACGAATAACAGTTACTTTAATATGTCCTGGGTAATCCAGTTCATTCTCAATACGTTTTCGAATATCACGAGCTAAACGATGAGCTTCTAAATCATCAATTGTATCTGGTTTTACCAGAATACGAACTTCTCGTCCTGCTTGAATTGCGAATGATTTTTCTACGCCTTCATAAGACTCTGAAATCTCTTCCAACTTTTCAAGACGACGAATATAGTTCTCAAGTGTTTCACTACGAGCTCCAGGTCTTGCAGCTGATAATGCATCTGCTGCTGCAACTAAAACTGCAATGATAGAAGTTGGTTCTGTGTCCCCATGGTGAGATGCAATACTGTTTATAACTACAGGATGCTCTTTATACTTCGTTGCGAGTTCGACACCAATTTCAACGTGGCTACCTTCTACTTCATGATCAATTGCTTTACCGATATCATGTAATAGACCAGCACGTCTTGCTAGTTTTTCATCCTCACCAAGCTCCGCTGCCATAAGTCCAGTTAAATATGCAACTTCCATAGAGTGTTTTAAGACGTTTTGTCCGTAACTTGTACGGTATTTTAAACGACCTAAAATCTTAATTAAATCTGGATGTAATCCGTGAACACCCACTTCAAACGTTGTTTGCTCTCCGACTTCGCGAATATACTCGTCCACTTCACGTCTTGATTTTTCGACCATCTCTTCAATACGCGCTGGGTGAATACGTCCGTCCTGTACTAGTTTATCAAGAGCGATACGAGCTGTTTCACGACGAATTGGGTCGAATCCAGAAAGGATAACCGCTTCTGGTGTATCATCGATAATTAGGTCAATACCTGTTAACGTTTCTAACGTACGAATATTTCGACCTTCACGTCCGATAATACGTCCCTTCATTTCGTCATTTGGAAGATTTACAACCGAAACGGTTGTTTCAGCAACATGATCAGCTGCACATCTTTGCATTGCAAGAGATAAAATCTCTTTTGCTTTCTTATCCGCTTCTTCTTTCGCACGAACTTCACTTTCTTTTACCATTACGGCAATTTCATGAGAAACTTCACTTTCTACTTTACCAAGAATAATTGCTTTCGCTTGTTCGCGTGTCAGATTGGAAATGCGCTCTAATTCTGTTTGTTGCTTTTGAACTAACTCTCCCACTTTGCTTTCCAACTCTTCAATCTGTTGTTGTCTCGCTACAAGAGATTCCTCTTTCTTTTCTAACTGTCGCTCGCGTTTATCGAGCGTTTCGTCTTTACGATCAAGGTTCTCTTCTTTTTGCATTAAACGATTTTCTTGTTTTTGTAATTCGCTTCTACGGTCACGAATTTCTAATTCAGCTTCTGTACGAAGTGTATGAATTTCATCCTTTGCTTCTAAAAGCGCTTCTTTCTTAAGTGCTTCAGCCTCACGATTCGCTTCGTCTAGAATACGTTTCGCTTCGTTAGCTGCACCATTAATCTTCGCTTCAGCAATAGACTTTCGAACAAAAAAGCCAACAACTGCACCGACTGTTGCAAGCAAAATGGAGATGAGTATCCAAACTGTACTACTCATGATTTCACCTCCCCTTGCTATGAATGAAAAAAGACTGTCGGCATGTACATTGAATACCAACATACAGCAAAGACCGTCGTCCCGCTTTTTTAAGGGACTTTCTTCATTTCACAATTAAAATGTCATATTATTATTTCGGCAAGATTTAAGTCTTACTCCGAATATTACTTCTCTTCTTGAGAAGAGTGTTTCGTATATAAGAAAAAATATACATTCTCATTGTATCTATCGCAATTTTCATTGTCAAGCGTTGTCTACTTTTACTTTCTTTACCTTCAGCTCTAATTCATATATGAATTTAAAAAGAAGACAGCATATTATCCTGGAAAACCTTAGTGAATTCCAGTTTATGCATACAAAACATGCATATATCCCTCTTTATACATAGCCTTTTAGGCAGATTAAATATTTTATCTCCAACGATATACAACGCTTTCATAATAATTAAAAATAAAAGACACGGAACCGTGTCTTTTATTTTTTAATCTTGAAGATTTGAATCTTCCGTTTCTTCAGCACCAGAGTCTTCACCAATTCCGTGATGGTCACGAACAAAGAAGGCAATTTCCTCTCTTAAATCCGTATTCTCTTTTAAGAATTGCTTCGAATTTTCACGACCTTGCCCTAAACGCTCTTCATTATAAGAGTACCAAGCACCACTCTTTTGAACGATATCAAGTTCAGAAGCCATATCTAAGATTTCACCTTCTCTTGAAATACCTTCTCCGTACATAATATCAACTTCAGCAACACGGAATGGTGGTGCCACTTTATTTTTAACTACTTTTACTTTTGTTTTATTACCAACGATGTCGTTACCTTGCTTTAATTGCTCCGCACGACGCACTTCAAGACGAACTGTTGAATAGAATTTCAACGCACGACCACCTGGAGTTGTTTCTGGGTTCCCGAACATAACCCCAACTTTTTCACGAATTTGGTTAATAAAGATTGCGATTGTTTTTGATTTATTGATTGCACCTGACAGCTTACGAAGTGCTTGAGACATTAAACGAGCTTGTAGACCTACGTGTGAGTCACCCATGTCTCCTTCAATCTCAGCTTTCGGTACAAGAGCTGCTACAGAGTCAATTACGATAATATCAACTGCGCCACTTCGTACAAGTGCTTCTGCGATTTCTAGTCCTTGCTCCCCTGTATCAGGTTGTGATAATAGTAATTCATCTATGTTAACGCCTAATTTTTGTGCATATACAGGATCCATTGCATGCTCCGCATCAATAAACGCTGCTTGTCCACCTTGACGCTGTACTTCCGCGATTGCGTGTAATGAAACTGTTGTTTTACCTGAACTTTCTGGTCCATAAATTTCGATAATACGGCCACGTGGGTATCCGCCTACCCCTAATGCCACATCAAGTGCTAAAGAACCACTTGAAATTGTAGAAATTCTACGCTCCGCTTGTTCTCCTAATTTCATAATTGAACCTTTACCGAATTGCTTCTCTATTTGTTTTAACGCCATATCTAACGCCGCTTGACGATCACTCATTCAAAATTCCTCCTTAACTCAATTGCTAATCTTATTATACCTATTTTCAATTCAATTTGCCAACAAAATCGAACATTTATTCGATTTTTTTATTTTCCATTAAATAAAAATGAGTTTAACCATAAAAAAAGCTAGAAGAAACTTATATCTCTTCTAGCTTTTTATATAAATGATAAAATCCATATTTCACCGAACGTTCCCTAATTTGTTGACGACTTCCACTTAAAATAAGAGGAAAGACTACAGTTGGTTCATCCTTAATCGCCAATCCAACGAATACTGTTCCCGGCTCTTTATGTTCTGAAGCATCCGGTCCTGCTACCCCAGTGAAACTAATTCCGATATCCGCTTTTAATAAGCCCTTAACATTTTCAGCAAGATAACGAGCACATTCTTTACTAACTGCACCATCAGTAGACAACACTTCCGCAGGTACATGTAAAACATGTTGCTTCACATCATTATGATAACATATGATACCGCCTTTAAATACTGAAGACACACCAGCACTTTCTGTTACTTGATTGCCAAAGAGACCACCGGTTAAACTTTCTGCACACGCTAAAGTTAATCCTTTTTTCTTCAATAACTCTATCGCCTTATCATGCAGAAACTCTTGATCATACCCGTAGAAAAATTTTCCTACTCTTTCTAAAATCAAATCTTCCATATGCTGAATGCGTTTCGCAGCTTCATCAGCATTTTGATGTTTGGCAGTTAAACGTAGTGTCACTTCTCCATCATTCGCAAGGGGGGCGATTGTCGGGTTCGTTTGTCCATCAATTAAATCTTGAACTTTCACTTCTAATTGAGATTCCCCAATCCCGAAAAAGCGAAGCACACGAGAATAAATGTTTTCTCCTGTTGTAAAGTTACGTAAAAAAGGCTCTACATAACTTATATACATCGGCTTCATCTCTTTCGGTGGTCCTGGTAATAAAATATAAACTTTCCTGTTCTTATTTAGCCCCATACCAGGTGCCATGCCGTGATCATTCGCAAATACAGTTGCTCCATTCAAAACGAGCGCTTGCTTTTTATTATTCTCTGTGAACTCGCGACCTGTACGCTTAAAGTACTCGCTTATCGATGCTAATGCCTTTTCATCATATACAAGCTCTTCACCCAACCTAGAAGATATCGTTTCTTTCGTCAAATCATCTTTTGTCGGGCCTAATCCACCTGTGAAAATAAGTATGTCAGCACGTTCTTCCGCAACTTCAATCGCCTGCTGTAATCGCTTGTTATTATCTCCAACTACAGTATGGTAGTACACATTAATTCCGATTGAAGCTAACTTTTCAGATAAAAACTGGGCATTTGTATTTGCAATTTGTCCAAGTAATAATTCAGTTCCAACCGCAATAATTTCAGCATTCATCCCAATTCCCCCATAAACTTCTATTTTGAGTTTACAAAAGCAGCTCTATTTTTCCAGAAATAATCCCACCCTGAAATAACAGTAAAGATTAATGCAATCCATATGAAAATATCAGCAACTGGGATATGGATTAAATTTAAAGGTACATCGTGTAATAAATACGCCGCAATTGCAATAATTTGTGTCCACGTCTTAATTTTCCCTAACTGATTTGCTGCCACTACTTCTCCTGTTCCAGCAAGTACAAGGCGTAAACCAGTTACTGCAAACTCACGGCTGATAATTACAATAACGATCCAAGCAGGTACGTATTGCATCTCAACTAATGTAATAAGCGCTGCTGAAACAAGTAATTTATCAGCTAACGGGTCAAGAAACTTCCCTAAATTCGTTACAAGATTATACTTTCTTGCGTAATGTCCATCAATCCAATCTGTAGCCGAAGCAATAATAAAGATAAGTGCCCCTACTAAATGTTGAATTGGTAAATCAACATCACCAATTGTGTATGAACCCCAATCAAAGGGTGCTAACATAATTACCATAAAAATTGGAATTAAGAAGATTCTAGATATTGTAATTTTATTTGGTAAATTCACAGCTATTCCTCCATCATATCAAAAACATTTGTTCATTGAAAAAAGTCATCGAGGCGATGACTATTATTGTGCAGGTTGCCCTATCCCTTGGTTTTTTATCACCAATCTTTGGTGAAGTTCTTTTTCTGGATCCAATGGATAAGCGACCACTTGGCCATTCAGTTTAACTTCAACATTCGTTGCATTCCCAATATTAAGTCGCACTTCTTTTAATGTTGATACATCACGTTTTTCTATTTGGCCCTCTTGTACTGTAGCGTTTAGAATCACATTCCCCGCATCATCTTTAACATCTACATAACTCGCACCTTTACCCGATATTTCCAGTTCTAATGTTTTATTGTTATGAATTTCCAAAGTAGATACTTTACCAGTTGTACCAACTACTTTTACTTCTTCTTGTCCCGTTGGTTGTGCTGGTTGTTCCTCTTTCTTTGGCTCTTCTTTCTTTGGTTCCTCTTTTTTCGGCTCTTCCGCTTTCACTTCATCTTTCTTCGTATCTAACGGAGAGTTTTCTGCTTTTTTAACTTCAATTTTCTCACTTTGAGCATTCGGAACTTTCTCATCACCTTTTCCAGTTAACGCTTGGAAAACAAACCAAATTACCACTCCAAATGCAATTACTAATAGCGCAACTAAAACTTTCGGCATATGATCTGCAATTGGCCATGATGAAGATTTTTGCATTGTTTCTTGTGTTTTCTGTCCTGTTGATACTTGTGGAACGTCGCGTTTTTCAGATTGTGGTATCGTACTCTGATATTCTACAAGCAGTTCCTCTCCATTTAACCCAACCGCATCTGCGTATTGTTTAATGAATGCACGCGCATAAAAAGCTCCGGGCAATACATCATAATTGCCTTCCTCAATCGCTACTAAATGGCGTTTTTGAATTTTTGTAATCTCATGCAGCTGATCCATAGACAAGCCCTTCGTTCCTCTTGCTTCTTTCAGCTTTTGTCCTAATTCTGTCACTACTAACACCTCAATATTTCTTTAAAAGTCAAACATAGAGAAATTATTTTGCGTACCTTGCTCAATTTCATCTACTAAATTATATTGAATTTCTTCATCATAATCGTTACGCAACTCGATAATATAATCAAAATCATCCAATGTGTATTCTGACTGACTCACAAATACGTCAGGATGTTCCACAACTTTCGTTGCAGGTAATCTCATAATTTCACGAACAAGCTGCCAATGCCTTTCGTTAGCACGCTTTGTTGACACGATTCCATCTAAGATAAAAATATTGTCGTCGCTATACTCATCTTCAATCAATTGACTACGAACAGTTTGCTTAATAAGAGTAGATGATACAAATAACCATCTTTTATTTGCACAAACACTTGCGGCAACAATGGATTCTGTTTTTCCGACACGAGGCATTCCTCGTATCCCGATTAGTTTATGACCTTCTTTTTTCATTATTTCAGCCATAAAGTCTACAAGTAACCCTAATTCATCACGTACAAATCGAAATGTCTTCTTATCATCTGCATCTCGTTGTATGTACCTACCATGTCTAACCGCTAGCTTATCTCTTAGCTTTGGCGGACGATATTTCGTTACCGTTATGTTATCCATCGTATTTAAAATTGATTCAAGTCTAGAGATTTGCTCTTGATTATCACACATAAGGAGTAATCCACGTCGTGCATTATCTACACCATTAATTGTGACAATATTAATGCCGAGCATACCGATTAACGAAGAAACGTCACCAAGCAAGCCAGGTCGGTTTTTATGTATTTCATATTCAAAATACCATTCAATCATCCAAGATCACTCCCCTTGCTTACTTTACACCTACGTACTATATTATATGATTTCACCTTAATAGGGAAGCTAAATGTATAATCTATCCCGTTCAATTATTATACAAAAAAAATAGAGAGGAGAATCTCCTCTCTATTTTTTACTTATGCTGTACAAACTTCACCATTAAGTTTGCGATTGTATGTTGCTCTTGTTCATCAGCAACTTTCCAAAGCTCAGACAATAATTTCTCTTGATCGTTGCGCGCTTCTACTTCATTTGCTAAATAATCTCCAACACGAAATGCCATATCTGATACAGCACCACCATCAAGACCTTTTCCTGATGCCTGTTCTAAACGTTCTCCTAAAAAGCTCTTCCATTGATCAAAATTATCTAAAACTGACATGTGTAAGCACCTCACTACTTAGTAATAGAATCATGCTTAATTTGTACAGTTTTTCATTTTTTATGTAAGAAATTTTTAGCAATGCCAACCACCATTTACTCCGATAATTTGTCCAGTTATGTAAGATGCTCCTGGTGATACGAGGAATGACACTGTTTTCGCTACCTCTTCTGGTAGCCCCAACCTGCCTAACGGGATCTCTTCAGCAATTTCATTCTTATCCTCTTCTGAAAATACTTGTAACATTTCCGTTTCAATTGCACCTGGCGCCACCGCGTTAACCCTTAATCCACTTAATGAAACTTCTTTCGCTAAAGCTTTCACATATGAATTCTGTGCACCTTTTACCATCGAGTAAAGCACTTCACATGATGCGCCGATTTGGCCCCATATAGAAGAAACAAGTACAATATTACCACTTCTCCGCTGAATCATAGATGGCAGCGCCCTTGATAATAATTTATAGATACTCTTCACTTGAAGTTCTACCATATAATTCAATTCATCGTTCGTTACATCTGTTACGAGTCCAAAGATACTCTTCCCAGCTGCATATACGATAGCATCAAGAGGATGTTCAATTTGTTCCCACAACTGCTCTGCCCCATCAGTAGAAGCTAAATTCGCTTGAACAGGAATCACTTCACCCCATTCTTTCTGCAATTCGTTCACTTTCTCTTCACCGTTATTATAATGAACATATACTGTATATCCATCTTGAATTAATTGTTTTGAAATAGCAGAGCCAATCCCTCCGCTTCCTCCAGTTACTAATGCATACTTTTTCATACAATTCCTCTCTTATCTCAACAAAATCTTTCTCTTATAAATAATACCCTCATCTTACAATTTATCAATGATAAGATGAGGGTATTATTATGAAATCTTTTATTTTTTCGGTAAAACTTGACAAACACTCATTTTCTCTTCTGATAATAATAATTTGGCTACTTCTTGTAAATCTTGAACAGTTAAACTTTCTAATACAGTCAATGCCTCAAACAGACTAGATTCATTAAACGCATATCGTGTAAATTGATTTGCAATATATTCCGGCGAATTCAACGAGCGTAAAAAGCCACCTATTTTCTTTTTCTTTACTCGTTCTAATGCCACCTCATCTAATTGATCATAATTTGTATTTAGTAAAATGCTTTTCAAACGCTCTTCCAGCTCATCAGGTTGCTTCGTATCGCCGCCAACCATTGCAAAACCGAAGTTATTCTCTTCCGTATAATCATACGAGAACGAATCATCAATAAGACCTTCATTATATAAAGATTCGTAATGAACGGAGCTTTTCCCAAATAAATAATCTAAAAGTAACGTAAGCGCAATTTCTTGTTTTAAAAGGGCTTTCCCTTTTTCTTTTAAATTTGTCGCTTTAATACCAACTAAACATTTAGGTGTTTGTACAGGCATGGAAATAATTTTCTTCTTTTCATTTACCTCATCTGGTTCTTCTTCAAATGAACGTACAATTTCTGGCTGGTTTTTATAATCTTTTTTCGCTTGATTTTCACGTACTAAATCCATTGTTTTCTCTGGATCAATTGCCCCCACAACGAACAATAACATATTGCTCGGATGATAAAATGTTTCATAACATTCATATAATAAGTCTTTCGTAATTTTACTAATAGACTCGATTGTCCCTGCAATATCAATTTTAATTGGGTGCTTTACAAACAAGCTATCAATTAATCCAAAGTATAAGCGCCAATCTGGATTATCTTGATACATTTGAATTTCTTGCCCAATAATCCCCTTCTCTTTTTCAACTGTTTTTTCAGAGAAGTAAGGCTCTTGTACGAAGTTTAACAATGTATTTAAATTTTGTTCTACATTTGATGTACATGAAAACAGGTAAGCTGTTCTTGTGAAAGATGTGAAAGCATTTGCTGATGCTCCTTGTTTACTAAACAATTGGAAAGCATCGTGATCTTCTTTTTCAAATAATTTATGTTCAAGAAAATGAGCAATTCCATCAGGCACACGAACCATTTCTTCTTTACCTAGTGGTACGAATGTATTATCCATAGAACCATATTTTGTCGTAAACGTTGCAAATGTTTTATTAAATCCTTGCTTTGGTAAAATATATACATCTAATCCATTAGGAAGTTTTTCATAATAGAGTGTCTCTTTTAATTGCTCATAAACAATTTTCTCCATTTATTCTCCCTCCGTTCCTTGTAAAAAGTAAATTGTATCTAGTTCAATATTTTTAGCAACTTTCACAATCTCTTCTTTCGTCACACTTTCAATGCCTGTAAGCCATTCTTCAACCGGACGCGTACGATCTGAAATAATACCATGATACAGCATCTCCACAAATCCGCGTGGTGTATCAATCGCCTCTAATATTTGATTTTGAATAACACTTTTCGTTTGATGCATCTCTTCTTCAGAAAAATCACCATTTTGCATCGCTAACATTTGTTCTTTAATAATCTCAACAGCTTTTTCATAATTTTTCGCTTCGATCCCTGACATGACAAACAATAAGCCTTTATGACTTTCAAAGCGGGATGCCGCATAGTACGCTAAACTATTTTTTTCACGAACGTTAACGAATAGCTTCGAATGAGAAAATCCTCCAAACAATCCATTGAACAATTGTAGCGCAAAATAATCTTCGTCTTTATACGTAATAAACGTACGATAACCAATGTGTAATTTACTTTGTTTTAATTCTTGTTTTTCAACAACTTCTTTTTCTTCATTATTTCTCTTATGAAGAAGTACATTTCTTTCTCTCGCAGGACGCGCTGAAATAGAAAAATACTTACTTACAAGATCCACTGCGTTTTCTGAAATATCACCAATAATGTATAGATCCATTTCATCTTCTGCTAACACTTTTTGATAATATTGATACAAACTTTCATTTGTAATAGAAGAAACAATTTCTTTTTTCCCATGTGCACTTAAACGATACGGTTCTACTTTGCACATTTCTTCAATTAAACGCTCGTTTGCATAGCGCATTTTATCATCGTACGTAGCTTCAATTCGTTGCAAGAGCGCTCTCTTTTCACTTTCTACGATAGAAGGTAAAAAACCATTCCCCTCTGTTGCTGGATGTAAAACGATATCCGATAACATAGAAAGCGCTTTTTCAAATAGCGGTGGTGCATCATGTAAATATACTTCATTTGCAATGTCTACATAAATAGAGATAATATGGTCTTCTCCTTTTTTACTTACATCTACTGCCAAAGAAGATCCGTATAATTCTTCTAAATATTGACGAAGACGAATTACAGAAGGAAGCTTTTCTGTCGCACTTTGCAATACGTATGGCAATAGGGCACGCTCTGTCACCGTCTCCTCATTTAAAGGTGCTTTAAAACGAAATACAAAAGTATTTGTTTTATATTTATCAGTCGGAATAATATGTACTCGCAAACCACCTAACTCATGTAACTGTTGTTCCATTAGTTTCATTTATAGCCCTCCTTTACGTATATAGGAATATTCCTCTTCAATATACAGTTTTTAGAAATGAAAAATCAACTTTTCTTCCTCACTATACTTACATGAGGCTCTTTCTAAAAACTTTCATATGTAAGGAACATAGTAAAATTCCGTATTACATATATTCTATGTAAAAAAGCCCGCACTAATGTGCGAGCTTTTTTATACTTATCGTTTTCCTTTTTCATACGGCGTTCCTAACGCTTTCGGAGCTTCAGAACGACCTACAAAACCAACAAGTGCTAATATTGTGAATACATACGGTAATATCGTTAAGAATACACTTGGAATTTCTTTCAGTACCGGGATGGTACCACCTGTTATTCCTAGTGATTGAGCAAATCCGAAGAACAGAGCCGCTCCAAGAGCACCTAATGGATTCCATTTACCGAAAATCATAGCTGCTAGCGCTAAGAAACCTTGTCCCGTAATTGTAGCACCTGAGAAGTTACCAGAAATCGACATAGCGAAGACCGCTCCACCAACCCCTGCAAACATTCCAGATATAGCAACTGCAATATAACGCATTTTATATACATTAATCCCCATCGTATCTGCTGCCATTGGATGTTCACCAACAGCACGAAGACGAAGACCGAACGGCGTTTTATAAATGACATACCAAACGACAAACGCTAAAATAATAGCAATATACGATGTTAACGGTACATTTGAGAAAAAGATTTTTCCGATTACCGGAATATCCGAAAGACCCGGAACATCGATTTTTTCAATACGGTATTGAATGAAATCAGTTTGTCCTTTGCCAAAGATTTTCTTAATCGCAAATACCGTTAAACCAAGAGCTAAGAAATTAATCGCTACCCCGCTCACTACTTGATCCGCACGGAATGTAATGGATGCTACTGCATGAAGAAGTGCAAATAACCCACTACCAATCGCTGCAAATAATAGAGCTATCCAAGGAGTCATCGCTCCCCACGTATCACCCATTAATAACGTTGTAACGATACCAGTAAATGCACCAAATAACATTAAACCTTCTAACGCTATATTTACAACTCCAGAACGTTCACTAAACACTCCACCTAACGCCGTAAAAATAAGTGGCGCTGCCGTATATAACGTACCCGTCACAAGAATGGCTAAAATATCTAAAAAGCTCATTTATTTCCCCTCCTTGCTCATGCGTGTAAGTGCCCAGCGTAAAACATAACTGCACGCTACAAAGAAAATAATACATGCAATAATAACGTTAATTAACTCAGAAGGTACATCTGCTTCAAAATTCATTTGAGGGGCTGCACTTTTCAAACCACCGAACAGTAAAGCCGCTAATAATATACCAAACGGATTATTCCCCCCAAGTAGAGCTACCGCAATCCCATCAAATCCGATACCAGTAAACGAAGACATCGCTGTCATGTTTTGGAATGTACCAAGCCCTTCCATCGCACCACCAATCCCTGCAAATGCACCCGCAATCGTCATAGATAGTACAACATTTCGAGAAACTTTCATCCCCGCATACTGAGAAGCATGTTGATTAAATCCAACAGATTTCAATTCGTATCCCAATGTCGTTCTGTCCAATAAGAACCACATAATAATTGCTACTAATATCGCTACGACAATCCCCCAGTGCAAACGAGAACCATCTGTTAAAGAGGATAACCATTCAGAAGATAAAGAAGCACTAGATTTTATATCATATGACTTCTCATTCGCCTCATGTAAGAAGCGCTTAATTAAATCATACGTCACGTAAAGTGCAATATAATTCATCATAATCGTTACGATTACTTCATTTACTTTAAATTTCCCTTTCAAATATCCCGGGATAAATCCCCATAGCCCACCAGCTATTGCCGCTACTAAAATTGACAACGGAATATGTAAAATTGCCGGTAATGATACTGCATATCCAAACCAAACAGCAGCAAGCCACCCGACTAATAACTGCCCTTCTACTCCGATGTTAAAAAGGCCTGTACGGAATGCAAATGCTACAGAAAGTCCTGCTAATACAAGCGGAATCATCGTACGTAATGTTTCACCAATTGCTTGTGGGTTTCCAACCATTCCTTCCCAAAGCGCTGCATACCCAACAATTGGATCATATCCACTAAATAACATTACAATGGCACCAACAAGTAAACCAAAAATAACGGATAATACAGGAACTAAAATATTAATTGTTCGCTCCGTTAAAAATTTTTTAGCCATTTGTATTCACCTTCTCTTTCTCCGTTCCGCCAGCCATCAACAAACCAAGCTGTTGTTCATTTGTTTCTTTCGCATCAACAATTGCTACAATTTTCCCTTCATATATAACAGCAACTCGATCACTTACATTTAATATTTCATCCAGTTCTAGCGATAGAAGCAATACTGCTTTCCCTTTATCTCTCTGCTCGATTAATTTTTTATGAATAAATTCAATCGCACCTACATCTAAACCACGTGTTGGCTGTGCTGCAATCAATAAATCTGGATTACGATCCACTTCACGTGCGATAATTGCCTTCTGCTGGTTTCCACCAGATAGTGCACGACTTAACGTGTGTTCACCTGGTGTACGCACATCAAACTGCTCAATAAGCGCTTTTGCTTTTTGTGTGATTTGACTAAAGTTTAAAATCCCTTTCTTTGAGAATGGATTTTTATAGTACGTTTGCAAAACTATATTATCTCTAACAGAAAAATCAAGCACAAGACCGTGTTTATGACGATCTTCTGGAATATGACCAATTCCTTCCTCTGTAATTCTTCGAACAGGCCAATTTGTTATTTCTTTTCCTTTAATTGCAATAGAACCTGACTCAACTTTTCGTAAACCAGTAATTGCCTCTATCAATTCACTTTGTCCATTTCCATCAATCCCTGCAATACCAACGATTTCTCCTGCACGAACAGTTAAGTCAAGGCCTTTTACAGCAGGTAATTGGCGTGCATCATGAACGACAATATTCGAAACAGATAGAACCTCTTCTTTCGGTTTAGCCTCTATTTTTTCTGTTTTAAAATTCACTTGACGTCCGACCATTAATTCTGCAAGTTTATGTTCATTCATTTCCGCAACGTCAACTGTACCAATTCCTTTACCTTTACGAATAATTGTGCAACGATCGCAAACTTCCATAATTTCTTTCAATTTATGTGTAATAAGAACGATAGATTTTCCTTCTTGCACAAGCTTTTTCATAATTTGAATCAACTCGTGAATTTCTTGAGGAGTTAACACCGCAGTTGGTTCATCGAATATTAAAATCTCCGCACCACGATAAAGCGTTTTTAATATTTCAACCCTTTGCTGCATCCCAACCGAAATATCTTCAATCTTTGCATTTGGATCAACTGCTAAACCGTACTGTTCAGATAATTGTTTAATTTCTTTCGCAGCCTCTTCAACAGCAATCCTTCCTTTTTTCTTCGGCTCATTTCCAAGAATAATATTCTCTGTAACTGTAAAATTATGAACAAGCATAAAATGCTGATGGACCATCCCAATACCAAGGTCATTTGCTATATTCGGATTTGTAATTTTTACAGGTTTTCCTTTAATCTTAATTTCTCCCTGTTCTGGTTGATACAAACCGAACAGTACATTCATCAATGTTGATTTCCCTGCACCATTTTCTCCAAGTAAAGCGTGTATCTCTCCCTGTTTTACTTGCAGCGTAATATCATCATTCGCTACAATGCCTGGGAATACTTTTGTAATATTGTTCATCTCAATTACGTATTCCATTTTGTTCCTCCTTCTAGCAGGGAACACTCCCCAATTGCAGTCTATTAAAGGTATTTTTATATATACAAAGGTTAGTTCTAAGAACTAACCTTTGCTATTTCTCTATTATTATTTCTTTAGAGAAGCTTCATATGTTTTATATTCTTCGTCAGTTGCAGGTACTTTAATTTCACCGTCAGTGATTTTCTTCTCAAACTCTTCTACTTTTGTTAAGATTTCTGGATTTACTTTTTTCACATTGTCAGTAGTTTTCGCAATACCAACACCGTCATCTTTTAATCCAAACTCTTCTACTTTACCGCCTTTTAATTTACCATCTTTCGCTTCTTGTGCTACTTTTGCTACTGCAATATCAACACGTTTTACCATAGAAGTTAAAGTTACGTTTTCAGGCATACCTTCTTGATTTTGGTCACGGTCAACACCGATTACCCAAACGTTTTCACCTTTTTTCTTACGGTTTTTCGCTTCTGTGAATACACCGTTACCAGTTGCACCTGAAGCATGATAAATTACGTCAACTCCACCACCGTACATTGCTGAAGCTAATACAGATCCTTTTTCTGGTTTGTCAAATGCATCTGCATATTGCGCTACAATTTCGATATTTGGATTTACTGCTTTTGCACCAGCTTTGAAACCTGATTCAAACTTTGTAATTAATGGACTCTTCACGCCGCCAACAAATCCAACTTTATTTGATTTCGTCGTCATTGCTGCTACAGCACCAACTAGGAATGAACCTTCATGGTCTTTAAATGTAATACTTGTTACATTCGGCTCTTTCACAACACTATCTACAATTGCAAATTGCTCTTTCGGATATTGTTTTGCAACCTTTTCAATCGAGTCTTGCATTAAAAATCCAATTCCGAATGTTGTGTTATAATGATCTTTCGCAAATTTTGTTAAGTTTGGAATATAGTCTGCATCTTTACTTGATTGAAGATAACGATATCCTTCATTTTTCTTTAAATCGTTGTCTTTACCAAATTTCGTTAAACCTTCCCAAGCTGATTGGTTAAATGATTTATCATCAACGCCCCCAACATCTGTAACCATACCAACTTTGAACTCTTTTTTGTCGCTACTCGCCTTATCTGAGTTACCACATGCACCTAAAATCGCGCTTGCTGCTAATGTTAATGATAATAAAAGACCTGTTTTTTTCTTCATACTAGAAACCCCTCCTAAAATTATATATATCTCTTTATTCTTACGCTGCTGTCCCTAACTTCTTGCTGTCACCTCCCTAAAATGGAACTTACCTACATACGTTTTCTTAATACGTGGAAGCTAAACTTATCAGCTCTAAAGTAATTGATAGAATATAAGATTGGCTCATCATTTTGATCATAGTGCATTTGTTTTAAAACTAGCAGTGCCGTTTCCGGTTCACATTCTAAAATCGGTGAGATTTTCGGATGATAGCCAATTGGCTCAATGTGAGCAACTGCGTATGTGATACGTTTGTGCGTATTGTTATGTATCACTGTAAGTAACGATTCTTCGTTGTATCCCGATAAATCTGGCAAGATTTCTTTTGCAAGTTTATCGATACAATATACAACAGGTTCCCCATCTGCTGTACGCACACGCTCAATCATTACGGCATTAAAACCGTCTTCACTATTAAACTTCTCTTTTTCTTCTTCTGTTAAACTTGTTGTAGATGATGATAAAAAGATAGTTCCTGGTGTTTTCCCCACACTAGAAATCATATCTGTAATACTAGAAAGTTGTTCAATCCCAGAAGAAAATAACGGCTTTGCATTTACAAATGTTCCTACACCATGTCTACGAATGACAACATTTTCTTCTTCTAAAATACGCAGTGCTTCCCTTAAAGTCGCCCTACTTACACCAAGTTCTTTCGCTAAATCAAACTCTGATGGTAACTTCTGTCTTTCTTTGTAAGCTCCATCTTTAATTTTTTCTTTGATGTGATCAATCACCCGTAAATATAGGTGACGACTATCGGATTTTACTGACATAAGACTCCCCCGCATTTCAATTATTCGACCTCTGATGTAAGACTTCTTTTCTCTTTTTTCAACTTACAACATAATAAAAATTGCTAAATACTAAAAATAAGCTTAATTGTCGAATAAATATTAATAATTTTTCAAGATGAAATTTTCACTCTTTACTGCATAAAAAAAACTTCGCACCATAAACATTCCTCATTTCGAGAAAAAGTTCGGCACAAAGATCTCTTACATCCTTTGTTACACACTTTTCCCCTCATAGTCCAGCAATTCATGGTTGCCGGGTAGAAACTTATGGACCTTATCTCCAAGATTATATGAGGCAGTGATTCTTTTCGAAGTAATCTTACCACTTGCTCCCATACGTGTCAACAAAATTTAACATTTTTCTACATTAAATATCGAACATTCATTAAAAACATAATCAAAGTATTCGTATTCTAAAGAATCACTTTAGATGTAAGCCCTTTCTTTATCGCTGAATATAGTATATGACAAAAATAGCATATAAAAAAGCCTAATTGTAAAAACAATTAGGCTTTTTTTATGAACTTTTTTCTTGTACATCATTAATGAGTACTTCTCGTGGTTTACTACCTTCATACGGACCTACTACACCATTCATTTCCATTGCATCAATTAAACGGGCAGCTCGCGTATAACCTACTCTAAACCTACGTTGCAACATAGAAACAGATGCTGTTTGCATTTCCACTACAAGCTGAACTGCTTCATCATATAATTCATCTTCTACTTCCTGCTTCGTATCAGGAACATCTTGTGGAATCATATCTTCTTGATATTGCGCTTTTTGCTGACCAATAACATACTCTACAACTCTCTCAACTTCATCATCGGATAAAAATGCACCTTGTACACGTACAGGCTTCGATGCACCAATTGGTATAAACAGCATATCTCCACGACCTAGCAGTTTCTCTGCACCACCACCGTCAAGAATTGTACGAGAGTCCGTTTGAGAAGATACCGCGAATGCAATACGTGATGGAATATTCGCTTTAATAACTCCCGTAATAACATCAACCGATGGACGCTGCGTCGCAATAATTAAATGAATACCAGCCGCACGAGCCATTTGTGCTAAACGCATAATCGCATCCTCTACATCTGATGAAGCAACCATCATTAAATCGGCTAACTCGTCCACTATTACTACAATATAAGGTAATTCCGGTTGTTTCGCTTCTGATTGACTATTATGTTCTTTAATATGATCATTATATCCTTCAATGTTACGCGTGCCACTATGAGCAAATAATTCATAACGTCGTTCCATTTCACTCACGACTTTTTTCAAAGCTTGTGATGCTTTTTTCGGATCAGTTACAACTGGTGTTAATAAATGCGGAACACCGTTATATACATTTAACTCTACCATTTTCGGATCAATCATCATTAATTTTACTTCATGTGGTTTTGCACGCATTAAAATACTAACAATAATACCATTAATACATACACTTTTCCCGCTACCTGTCGCACCAGCTACTAGTAAATGGGGCATTTTATTTAAACGGGCTAATACAGCTTCACCTGTAATATCTCGTCCAAGACCAATTAACAACTTCTCTTCCGGATGATTATTAGCCTTAGAATCAAGAACTTCTCTAAGCGTTACCATAGATACTTCTGAGTTCGGAACTTCAATCCCTACAGCTGATTTCCCGGGAATAGGTGCTTCAATACGAATGTCTTTCGCAGCTAAAGCAAGTGCTAAATCATCACTCAAACTAACGATTTTGCTTACCTTTACTCCCATATCAGGATACACTTCATATTTTGTAACTGCAGGACCTCTATGTACTTTTGTTACTTTCGCTTTCACTCCAAAACTTTGGAATGTACGTTCTAATTTACGAGCATTCTCATAAATTTCTGCATTTTCATTTGTAACTTGCTTATTCTTAGGAAATTTCAATATATCCAGTGCAGGAAGCTTGTAATCTTTATTTTCTACATTTGAAAATTGCATTGGTGGGGCACTTGTTTCCGCCTCTAAAGATTCTACAATCTTTTCTCCACGCTTTTTCTTAGATTCTTCAACAGGCGGAGCCTCTTCAATAGACGGTGAATTTATTAACTCTGCTTCCTGTTCTTCGCTAATTCGTTTATTCTCTTCTTCATTTACAGGATAATTCTCAGTGAAATTCGAAATAATTGGGGGATCAATTGAGATTTCTTCCATCGGCTCAATAATCTCTTCTTGTTCTGCAGCACGTTTGCTCCTTGTGCTTCTCGTTGTTTTTTTCTTTTCTGTTTGTTCAGCCGTCCTTTTGGATCTCCAATCTTTATAATCCCCTTGCATTACTTCAAATTGACTTCTAAGGATTCTTCCTACTGGGGCAAGCACTTCCCCAATATGCTTATTTGTTATACAAAGTATGCCGAGAATCACTAAAATAATGCCAATGATATAAGCTCCTACTTCGTCAAATAAGAAGTAACACGTCGCGAACATAAGCGCACCAAACATACCACCGCCTAAATGAACGCTATCCGGCCCCTTTTTCATTTCAAGAAAGAAGTTATCTTTCGTACTCACAATAACAGAAGTATTTTGCACTGCTCCATCTTTCGTAAGAAGGTTAAATAATGTAATATGACTAAACATTAATATCGCCAATACTATTAAATAAAAACCAATTAACCGTTTATTTAAAAGGTTCGGCCATCCACGTTTGATAACAAACGAAACCGATAAAGCTATTACACCTAACACACCAATTATGTACCACTCACCAAAGAAGAAGCGAAAAAATAACACAAACGATTTCCCTACAACACCTAGCTGTAAAATCGTAATGATTGAAAGTGCAAAAAGAGTTAAACCGACGATTTCATAATACAAAGTTGGCTTTATCGTGCGTCTTGCTTTTGCCTTCGTCCCTCTTTGCTTTTGTTTTGCCATTTCTTCACCTCGTGTTCTACATGTAAGTAGGGCTTCCATAAAAAGCACTACTTATATGTCTGTTTTCTCTATTTTTTCAGGTCTTATATCTTCTATTTTTACACTTCTTGTAAATTGTTAAATAAACAGAAGAAAGCAGCCCTCTCATGGCTGCTCAACCGTCTTGTTTTTTATATTATACCATAGCTTCTAAACAAAATCCTTCTTTTTGCTAAAAGGTTATTTTCTGGCCGGGCTCAAACTCTAAGTAGTGTAGCGGATCCGTACTTAACACACGTACAATAGAATAACACCCATGTTCTTCTTCAGAAACCATTAATTCAACACCGTTTATATTTACAACTTTTTGGCTTTCACATTGCGAATAATCAGCTGGATATACAAGTTGCTCTGGCATAATTGTGTATAAAATCATTGTAACATTGTCCCTTCTGCACTATTATCCATGCGAGCATCTATTAATTCATTCAGTTTTCGAATCGCATTCCCAATACCACCGACATCATCTATAAGACCATATTTCACTGCATCGCCACCAATTACATTCGTCCCAATATCTCGCGTCAAATTCCCTTTCGCAAACATAAGTTCTTTAAAACGATCTTCGGTTACTTTCGAATGCTTCGTCACAAATCGAATGACTCTTTCTTGCATTTTATCTAAATACTCAAATGTTTGCGGCACACCTATAACAAGACCTGTTAGACGAATGGGATGAATTGTCATCGTCGCAGTTTCCGCAATAAATGAATAATCCGTAGAGACGGCGATTGGTACACCGATAGAATGCCCTCCGCCCAGAACAAGTGATACCGTTGGCTTTGAAAGCGAAGCTACCATCTCAGAAATTGCTAACCCTGCTTCAACGTCACCTCCGACCGTGTTTAATATTAAAAGCAAACCTTCAATTTTCGGATTTTGTTCTATCGCAACAATTTGCGGAATAATATGCTCATATTTTGTTGTTTTATTTTGCGGCGGCAACTGAACATGACCTTCCACCTGCCCGATGATTGTTAAACAATGAATACTTGATTCATTCATTTGTGGTACATTCGTTTGCCCTAGCTGTTGAATTTTTTCCACTATCGAAGCTTCTTTCCCAGTTTCTTTCGGCTCAGCCTCTTTCCCTTCATTTGTATAACGATCACGTTCTGTCATATCGCATCCCCTTTCACTCGTATATAACTATTATTTCTTAAGTTATAAATTTCATTCGATAGAGTTTAAAAAGAAAAAAAGATCACCCGTAAAGGTGATCTTTTTTATACTTCCATAATAATCGGTAAAATCATAGGTTTTCTCTTTGTCTCTTCGTACAAGAACTGCCCTAATAATTCACGAATATTTTGTTTTAACATAGACCATTCAATTGAATACTCTTTAATCGATTGCTCAACAATCATACGTACAATCTCTGTAGAGCGGTCAATTAACGCTTCTGATTCACGAACATACACAAAACCACGTGAAATGATTTCTGGACCAGAGATAATTTTCTTTTCATCTTTACCAAGTGTTACAACAACTACTAATATTCCATCTTGAGATAACATTTTTCTATCTCGAAGAACGATATTACCAACGTCACCTACACCTAATCCATCAATTAACACATTACCAGCTTGTACTTTGCCAACTAAGTTTGCGTCATCGTCACCAAAAGCAATCACATCACCTTTTTCTACGATAAAGATATTCTCTCTTGCAATACCTACATCTTCAGCTAAATATGCATGTGCTTTTTGCATACGGAACTCACCATGTACGGGTACAAAATATTTCGGTTTCATTAAATTTAACATTAACTTTAATTCTTCTTGGCTACCGTGACCTGAAACGTGAACTTTTCTTTCACCGTAATAAATAACATCAGCTCCAGCTCTAAATAACAAGTCAATAATTTTCGATACAGATATTTCATTACCCGGAATTGGAGAAGCCGCAATAATAACCGTATCGCCTTTACGAATTGAAATTTGTTTATGAGCTTGCTTCGCCATTCTAGAAAGGGCTGCCATCGGTTCACCTTGGCTACCTGTCGTTAAAATAGCTACCTTTTTCTCTGGGAAATTGTCTACTTCTTGTAGTGAAATAACCATACCTTCTGGAACATCTAAATAACCAAGACGTCTTGCGATATCTACCACTTTCACCATACTACGTCCTACAACCGCTACTTTTCGTCCTGTTTCAGCAGCTGCATCAAATACTTGTTGAATACGATGTACATTCGATGCAAATGAAGCAACGATAATACGTCCTTCTGCGCCGTAGAACACTTTAGAAATTTCTACACCAACTTCTTTTTCAGAACCTGTATAGCCTGGACGCTCAGCATTTGTACTATCAGATAATAAGCACAGTACGCCTTCATTTCCGATTTGTGCCATTTTTCCAAGGTCTGCTCCACTATTTCCAATTGGAGTTTGATCGAATTTAAAGTCTCCCGTGTATACGATAGCACCTTTTGATGTATGGAAACAAACACCAACAGAATCTGGAATACTATGTGTCGTTCCAAAGAATGACACCGTTGTAGTATTAAACTCTACTGTTGAATTTGAATCGATTGTTTTTAAGTCTACACGGCCTAACATACCCGCTTCGCCAAGTTTTTCTTGTATAAGTCCTACTGTTAATTTCGTTGCATACACTGGAATTGATAATTTACGAAGTACGTAAACAATTCCACCAATATGATCTTCATGACCGTGAGTAATAAATAAACCTTTTACTCGCTCTTGGTTTTCCACTAAATATGTAATATCAGGAATAACGATATCAATTCCAAACATTTCATCTCCTGGGAACATTAATCCTGCATCTACAATAAAGATTTCAGAATCAATTTCAACACAGTACATGTTTTTCCCGATTTCACCTACTCCACCAAGAGCAAATACTTTAACAGACGCATTCTCTTTTCTCTTCATGTTGTTGCCTGGTTTAAAAATCTTTCAAACACTGATTTCACTAAAATTGCAGAGACACCAGGGGAAACTCTACAACCACCATATATTCACCGTCCAAGACGAATGTCCTTACCGTTATGCGATATCATGTCCTTGTTTATTTTTTAAACCAGGTTTCACCTCTCTTTCATTATATAAATCAAATATCTTATTCGATATGATATGAAAATGTAATCAAATTATAATTTTTACCAATTTTGCTAAGCATACCCGTACTAAGCTACTTAGCCATATTATACCTGATACAAGAAATAGAACACAAGTTAAATCGTGCGAAAGAGAAAGTAAAAGAACGGAATTACAACAAAAGTATCGAACGTATTTCCTTTATATTTACTCCGATTTTATACTCCATATTATTTTGAAGAAATAGCCATAAATACGCTAAATTTATTTCATTATATGGATTTTCAAGACTTATTTTTCTAAAATCGAACAAAAACACTTATAAAATGAAGCTTTTTTATGAATCACGTCACATTTGAGACAATTCCTCTGAAAAACAGAATCGATAGTTTATTACGTTTATACAAATGTTTATTCTATAATAACTGTGTTTTTTTGATTCATTTAAAGGGGTACAATTATTTTCTTGTACATGTTGCAATACATAATGAAAAAACGATCAAACACATGGAGTAATATGGTAGGTAAAAAAGAGCGGCAAAGATTTTCATACCATAAAAAAATGACCTAGTTCTACACTAGGTCATTTTTTTATTAACGAGGGATAGATTGCATAACAGATTGTAACGTTACTCTTTCTTCTTCTGTTAATGGAAGAAGTGGTAAACGTACAGAACCTACATCTAACCCAACCATTTGTAACGCTGTTTTTACTGGCGTTGGGCTTGGCGCCATAAATAATGAATCCGTTACTCTTACAAGTAATTGATGTAATTTTTGCGCCTTTTTAAATTCTCCTGCTTGGAATGCTGCAATCATTTCTTGCATTTCATTTCCAATCACATGAGATGCTACAGAAACGATACCTTTCGCTCCAACTGCCATAGCTGGTAACGTTAAACCATCATCACCGCTGTATACTGCAAAGTCGTCCGCTGTTTTTTCAATGATTTCTGTCATTGTTAACACATCGCCGCCTGCATCTTTAATCGCAACAATGTTTTCTATTTCTGATAAACGAACAACTGTATCAACGGAGATTTGTACAATAGATCGTCCTGGAACGTTATATAGCATAACCGGAAGCGGCGTGCTTTCAGCAATTGCTTTAAAGTGCTGATACATTCCTTCTTGACTCGGTTTGTTATAATACGGTGCTACTAGCATTACTGCATCAACACCAACCTCTGTTGCCTTTTTAGTTAAGTCAATAGAAGCATGCGTATTATTACTACCTGTTCCAGCGATTACGGGCACCCTTTTATCGACAACAGATACGACATGGCGATATAACGCTACTTTTTCTTCTGAAGTTAATGTAGGAGATTCTCCTGTCGTTCCTCCTACCACGATTGCTGTTGTACCGTTATCTATTAAATAATTTGCCAATTTCGTTGTCTTCGCAAAATCGATATTTCCGTTTTTATCAAACGGAGTTACCATCGCGGTTGCAATTGTCCCAAAATCTATCATGGTCTCACTCCTTATTGTTCCAGTTGCTTTTCTTTTGAAAGCTCAAACGCACTATGTAATGCATTTACAGCCTCCACTAAATCAGTTTCTTTTACAAGAACCCAAATTGTCGTATGGCTATCTGCCGATTGCAGAATTTGAATACCTTTTTCCGCTAAAGCTGTAACGATTTTCGCAGTAACCCCTGGGTATCCTGCCATTCCAGCTCCTACAATAGATACTTTTGCACAATGCTCTGTCACAATTGGCTCATATCCAAGGTTTTTTAATAATTCAACTGCACGACTTGATACACTATCACTCACCGTATAAGCTACCCCAGTAGGTGAAATGTTAATTAAATCGACACTGATTCCTTCATTCGCCATTTCTTTAAACACATGCTGTTGCAAATCATATGCTGTTTCTTTTGCAAGCACTTTAATTTGCGTCACATTTGATACATGAGCGATACCTGTAACAGGACGTTCTTCTACATCACGGCCTTTTGTCGCACCGTCCGATGCTGAAATCAGCGTACCTTCACTATCAGAATACGTAGAACGTACACGAAGTGGTACTTTGGCATGCATCGCAATTTCAACTGCACGTGGATGAACGACTTTTGCACCTTGATATGCCATGTTACAAATTTCATTGTATGTTACCGTTTGAAGATGACGTGCATCTTTTACAATGCGAGGATCCGCAGTCATAACACCTTCTACATCTGTAAAGATATCAATAAATTCAGCATGAAGCGCAACACCTAATGCAGAAGCTGAAGTATCGCTACCTCCGCGTCCAAGTGTTGTCGTATCACCTTTTTTCGTTTGTCCTTGGAATCCTGTAACGACGATTACATCTAGATTTTCTAGCTCTTCATGTATACGATCGCAGTTCATTTCAATAATCTTAGCATTTGTAAAATCATCATTTGTTACAAAACCAGCTTGTGCACCATTTAATGCCGCTGCTTTTATACCGTTCTCATTTAACATGTTAGAGAAGACGATTGCTGAGATTAATTCTCCGCATGATAATAATAAATCTTGCTCACGATTAGAAATGCGAGATTCCTCTTGATTTACAAGACTTAACAAAGTATCAGTTGCATATGGTTCACCTTTACGGCCCATAGCAGATACGACAGTAACTACTTTATAACCCGCATCTAGCGATTTTTTTATATGATGAAGCGCATGCTTACGTCCATTTTCATCACGTACGGATGTGCCACCAAATTTTTGAACAATAATTTTCATATTTTGCACCTTCTCTTAGCCGTTTACACTAATTGTAATTTTACTAAGCGCTCTGCAATTTGAACAGAATTCCATGCAGCGCCTTTTAATAAGTTATCAGATACGACCCAAAGATGGAATCCTTTATCGTTATTTAAATCTTTACGGATTCTTCCAACGAATACTTCGTTTTTACCTACTGCAGTAGCTGGCATTGGATATAACTGCTCTTCTGGATTATCTTGCAGAACGATACCTTCCGCATTTGCAAGTAAGCTCTTGAATTCTTCTACTGTTACACCTTCTTTTTCTACTTCGATGTAAACAGACTCAGAGTGACCTGATACAACTGGTAAACGTACACATGTTGCCGCTACTTCTAATTCAGGCATATGCATAATTTTTTTCGTTTCATTAATCATTTTCATTTCTTCAAACGTAAATCCATTATCTTGGAATTTATCAATCTGTGGAATCGCGTTGAAAGCAATTTGGAAATGTTTCTTATCACCTGATACAGGTAAAACATTCGCCTTCACTTCTTCACCATTTAAGATTGCTTGTGATTGTTCATGAAGTTCTTCAATCGCTGCCGCACCAGCACCTGATACAGCTTGATATGTGGAAACGATTACTCGTTTTAAACCATATTGCTGACGAACTGGCTCAAGAGCTACTACCATTTGAATTGTAGAACAGTTTGGATTTGCAATAATACCATTATGTTCTTTTAAGTCGTTTTCATTTACTTCAGGTACAACAAGTGGCACGTTTTCTGTCATACGGAATGCACTTGTATTATCAACAACAATCGCACCGCGCTTTGCTGCTTCTGGCGCTAATTGTTTTGATACAGATCCACCAGCACTAAATAGTGCGATATCTACTCCTTCAAAACTTTCAGGAGTTGCCTCTTGAACTGTAAATTCTTCGCCTTTAAATACAAGTTTCTTACCTGCAGATCGTTTAGATGAAAGTAACGTTAACTTCCCGATTGGAAATTCTCGTTTCTCTAAAGTATTTAACATTTGTTCACCAACTGCGCCGGTTGCTCCAACTACAGCGACATGAAAAGTTTTTTGCTTTTCCATCACTATGCCCCTTTCTAGATACCAATCCTTCTATAACTTAGAATTAGAAGGAGTATACAATACCCCTTCTAATCTTAATAACGTTAATTTTATCATATTCTACAGTAAGAATGATGGTTTCATCAAAAATTGTCCGTTTTTTTTCGTTTTTTAATTCATATATCTGAATTTTTCTACGACAACCGGCTGCAATTGCTTCCCTTGCAGCGCTTCTAATACTGTATCTTCCAGCAGCTCCATGCGAGCTACCATTGAGTTTGGTTTTTTCTCTGGTGCATCTTGACCGAATGGGACGAAGTAGATGTTTTTTGTTGCCATTAGGCGCATGAGATTTACTCCATTCAGCCCTAAAGCATCATTCGTCGAAACAGCCAATACGACAGGCTTGCCGTTTCTTAACGTCGCTTTCGCTGCCATTAGTACTGGAGAGTCTGTCATTGCATTTGCAAATTTACTCATAGAATTTCCTGTTAGTGGTGCAATTACCATACAATCTAGTGGAATTTTAGGTCCTAGTGGTTCTGCGCCAACGATTGAATTAATTGCTTTAAATCCTGTTACTTCTTCAATCTTTTTAATCCACTCTGCTCCTTCTCCAAATCTCGTGTTTGTTGATTGAACAGTGTAAGAAACAACGGGGCGTACTTCTGCTCCCTCAGCAATTAATTTTTCTAAATGAGGCATTACTTCTTCGTACGTACAATGTGAACCAGTAAAACCAAACCCTATTCTTTTCCCTTTTAAATTCATTCCCCATTCTCCTTTCTTGCTATTACGTCTTCTGCTAGTAACTGAGAAAGAACGTTCGCTAAAATTTGTCCTGCTGTTTTTGGAGCAACAATACCTGGTAATCCAGGTGCTAACAGCGCTTTGACTCCTCTTTTTTCCGCATATCTAAAGTCGGTACCGCCTGGTTTAGAAGCTAAATCAATTACTAACGTATGAGCCGGCATTTTCGAAATAACATTCGCTGTCACGACGAGATGCGGAATTGTATTAATGACAATATCGATATTTCCTACTTCTTTCTCAATATTTTGCATATGAAAAGGAGAAAACATCATTTCTGTAATACGTGCAATATGTTCCGATCGTCTTGCTCCAACTTTGACATGGGCTCCTAATGATTGAAATGCTCTGGCAACACTCATCCCTGTTCTACCAAATCCTAAAACCATTACATTGGAACCATGAATTGTATAGTCGGTATGTTGAATTACCATCATTAATGTACCTTCTACAGTTGGTATAGAATTGTAGATTGCCACATCATCACGATCAAATAATTTAACAAGTTTGCGGTTTGTAGTAGATACGAGATTTTCCAAGTAAGGCGTACCAATACCTGAATATATAGTAAAGTGTTCTGGTGTATTTTCAATTTGTTCTTTCGTTATAGAAACTTTTTCGTTTGAAAAAATAGTATCTACTTCTCCCTTGGCATTTGTACCTGCAACTGGCAAAATAATTGCATCTACAGAAGTGAAATCTAAATTTTGTATACTTTCTTTTGCTGCCCCTGTGAAGCCATGATCTAACTGATCAAACCCTATCAATGAAAGTTTCGCATCCAATTCAACTAGCTTGCGAATTACTTCTAGCTGTCTTGCATCTCCTCCTATGACAGCAATATGCATCTCAGTCAACATTCCCTAATTCACCTTCTTTTTCTGTCATTTATAAGAAAAGTGCCTACTTTTTCTTTTTCCTCCACATCATATGTAATGTACGAGTTTTAGGTGATTGAAAAACAAAAGCACGTATGATTTATCCCGCTATTTGTATGCAGTTAGACTTCCATCTCAACATTCGACATATGAGAGGACATTATACGGGAAATTGATTTCCGGTAAACGCTCGATTCATGTGAGCTTTTACTCAGAGGAGAATGAACAAAAAAAGATGACCAAAATGGCCACCTTTCACTTCGAATTTGAATGATCCGTAATATCACAAAGGATCATATCGTGCCCTACTTTCTTAATTTGGCTCCACGTGACTCTTACTTCTTGTGGTTCCTTTTTAAAACCTCCCCATTTCCCAGCCGGTATGATAAGAGCCTGTATTTGGCCATCCTTCTCATCAATCTCTAAATCAACATAACCTAAAACTCCCATTTTTTCTGCTCTTTCTAAATTTACAATCTCTTTGCCACTTAATTCACTTAATCGCATACACTCTCCCCCTACCGAATTATGAATTTAAGTTATCTATAATTAGTACCTATTCTGTATATCCAAAAAAAATAACCGTATCTCATTTAAAAGAGATACGGTTATTTTTACATACTTCATATAAAGCAATTATAGTTTTATTCCTTTTGGAAGTTTTCCATCTGGACTAATTAATGCTGCAGAGAATTCATCTGTAAACATGTTACGAATTAACTCATCAACATTTTCTTTTGTTACTGTGTTTACACTTTCAATAATCTCATCAAGTGAACGATGCTTACGAAGTAGCAATTCATTTTTACCATTACGGCTCATACGGCTATTCGTACTTTCTAAACTTAACATTAAGTTTCCTTTTAATTGCTCTTTACTATTAATAAGCTCTTTTTCTGTAATACCTGTATTTTTCAATGTTTCTAATGTTTCTTGCATTGTTTCATACAGTGTATCTAATTGTTGGCTACCTGTTCCACCATACAGCGTTAACATACCTGTATCTTCATAAGAAGAATGGTAAGAAAATACTGAATAGGCTAACCCGCGTTGCTCACGTACTTCTTGGAATAAACGGCTACTCATACTACCGCCTAAAACGTTATTTAATACAATTAAGTTATAAATATCTTCGTGTCCCATTTGTAAGCCTTTATATCCTAAACATAAATGAGCTTGTTCTGTTTCCTTTTTACGTGCTACCTTATTAAAATGGAAAATTGGGCTATGTACTTGTTCACGATTTGTTGTTCCTTCATAACTACCGAAATATTGCTCTACTGTTTGTAAAAAGGCTTCATCAATATTTCCTGCAACTGAAACAACGACATTTTCAGGTGTGTAATGATCCTTGATATATTGGCGTAGCGTATCACCTGTAAACGTATCAAGCGTTTCTTCTGTTCCTAAAATAGGATATCCAAGCGGATGCGTTTCATATGTTGCTTTCGTTAACATATCATGCACAATATCATCTGGAGCATCTTCGTACATTTTAATTTCTTCACATACGACATTCTTCTCTTTTTTCAGTTCTTCCTCATCAAATGTTGAATTAAAGAACATATCTGCTAATACATCTAAAGCATATTTAGCATGCTCATCTAGCACTTTTGCATAATAACAAGTGTATTCTTTTGAAGTAAAAGCATTCACTTGCCCACCAATGCTATCAAATGATTCTGCAATTTCGCGTGCACTACGTGTTTCTGTTCCTTTAAAGAACATATGCTCTAAAAAGTGGGAAACCCCGTTATTTTTTTCATTTTCATTTCTTGATCCCGCATGGATCCAAATACCAATCGCAACCGATCTTACAGTTGGTATATTCTCCATAACAATTCTTACACCATTTTTACAAGTATATTTTTTAATCAAAAACTTTCCTCCTACTGCCAGTTTCTCTAAATAAGTGCTATTATTTAATGATAACAAGTTTAAGGATGAATGTCATGCAAATGTATTTAATCCACACGTTTTTCATCCAGTAATTCTGTTATATTCCCTACTTTATATCCTTGTTCCTTCAATTTTGTAATCATTGTATCTAATGCTTCTGCTGTAGATGACGTTGGATGCATTAATACGATAGCACCTGGATGTATTTTTCTCATCACTCTCTGCAATAGTACCTCTGGCTCAGGCCGCTTCCAATCAATTGTATCTACAGTCCACATAATCGTTCCCATTTGGAAATCATCTGCAATTTTCACGACTTCATCCCGAAAACTTCCACTCGGCGGAGCAAACCATCTTACCTTTTGATTCGTAGCTGCTTCGATCATTCGATTTGTTTTTTGTAACTGATCTCGGATTTCATCAGAAGATAGCGTTTTCATATTAGGGTGTGTGTAAGAATGATTTCCGACTTCTTGATTTGCATCAACAATCATTTTGGCAAATCGCAAATTTTCCTTCACCCAACGTCCTTCTAAAAAGAAAGTCGCTTTCACATCATGTTTTTTCAATATTTCTAATATACGAGGCAAATACTCGTTTCCCCACGCCACATTTATTGTTAATCCCACCATCTTTTTATTTGGATGTCCCCTATAAATTGGGGCTGGTGATAAATCTTCTAAGTGGACACTCGGTGATACTTCCTTGAATTCAAGATTTCTTTGATCAAATTTCTTTAGTTTCTTCATATTATTATAGGATGCTTCGATATCAACTTGTCTTCCATTATATCCTGGTGTTGATTTCCATATCTTATCAATCATCGCATTTTGAGGTGCAATCTCATATTGTTTTGCATGTTTTTGAATTTCTTCATATAAGTTATCCTGTGCAAAAACGGAATAAGAGCCTACACTGACATATAAAAAGAATATACATATGTATGCCAATACACGAGCTTTCATATAAACCCTCCCATTAACTATATAAAAACCTTTTTTCTTCTTATCTTTGTTAATTTGAGCGTTATAATGAAAACTATACCTATACTGACATAAAAATATATGTAAATCATATTTTTTATATAACAAAAAAAGCCAGTTTAACTGGCTTTTACTTATTGCTGCTCTTGTTTGTTTTCTTCTTTAGCAGCTTCTTTTTCTTGCTCTTCTTTTAGCAATACTTTTCTAGATAGATTCACGCGACCTTGCTTGTCAATCTCGATAACTTTAACTGTAATTACATCACCGATTTTCACAACGTCTTCTACTTTACCTACACGCTCAAGTGCAAGTTCAGAAATGTGAACTAATCCGTCTTTACCGCTGAATAATTCAACGAAAGCACCGAATTTCTCAACACGTTTCACTTTTCCTTCGTAGATTTCACCTACTTGTACTTCGCGAACGATATCTTCGATAATTTTCTTAGCTTTGTCATTCATTTCTTGATTTATTGAAGAAATGAATACTGTACCATCTTGCTCGATGTCAATTTTAACGCCAGTTTCTTCAATAATTTTATTGATTTGTTTACCGCTCGGCCCAATAACGTCACGGATTTTATCTGGGTTAATTGTCATTGTAATAATCTTTGGAGCATAAGCTGATAATTCAGTACGTGGCTCTGCAATAACAGATAACATATGATTTAGAATGTGCACACGACCAACTTTCGCTTGTTGTAATGCCTCTTCTAAAATTTCACGAGATAGACCATCTATTTTAATGTCCATTTGCAGTGCAGTTACACCTTTTGCTGTACCTGCTACTTTAAAGTCCATATCACCTAAATGATCTTCCATACCTTGAATATCAGATAAAATTGTGTAATGCTCACCAGTTTTAACTAGACCCATTGCAATACCTGCAACTGGAGCTTTAAGCGGAACACCAGCATCCATCATTGCTAAAGTGCTACCACAAATACTTGCTTGTGAAGTAGAACCATTTGATTCTAAAACTTCAGATACAAGACGTACTGTATATGGGAAATCTTTTTCAGATGGAATTACAGGCTCAAGAGCACGTTCTCCTAGTGCACCGTGACCAATTTCACGACGACCTGGTCCACGCATCGGTCTTGTTTCACCAACACTAAATGATGGGAAATTGTAATGGTGCATAAAACGTTTTGATTCTTCTACACCAAGACCATCTAAAATTTGTACATCGCCTAATGCACCTAATGTACAAATACTTAATGCTTGTGTTTGTCCACGTGTGAATAAACCAGAACCGTGTGTACGAGATAAAATACCAACCTCTGATGCTAATGGACGGATTTCGTCACCTTTACGGCCATCTGGGCGGATTTTTTCAACTGTAATAAGACGACGTACTTCTTCTTTTACAATTTTATATAAAATCTCACTTACTTGTCCTAATGTATCAGCGTCAGCTTCCTGCGCTTCGTAATGCTCAATTACACGCTTTTTCACTTCGTTAATTGCATCTTCACGTGCATGTTTTTCATGTACTTGAATTGCAGAATGCATATCCTTCTCAGACATTTCACGTACAGCTTGATTAAGATCAGCGTCAACTTCATAAAGTTTCACTTCTGATTTCTCTTTACCTACAGCTTGTACAATCTCTTCTTGGAATGCAATTAGACGTTTAATTTCGTCATGTCCAAACATAATTGCTTCTAACATTGTTTCTTCAGGCACTTGATCTGCTCCTGCTTCAACCATGTTAATTGCATCTTTCGTACCAGCTACAACAAGGTGAATATCACTTTGTTCTTGCTGTTCTACTGTTGGATTAATAACGAATTCGCCGTTAATACGACCAACTGTTGCACCCGCGATTGGGCCTTCAAATGGAATATCTGAAATCGATAACGCTAATGAAGAACCTAGCATAGCTGCCATTTCAGAAGAACAATCTTGATCAACACTCATTACTATGCTGACAACTTGTACTTCGTTACGGAAACCATCTGCGAAAAGCGGACGAATTGGACGGTCGATTAAACGACTTGCCAAAATTGCTTTTTCACTCGGACGACCTTCACGTTTAATGAAACCGCCAGGAATTTTTCCGACTGCATATAAACGCTCTTCATAATTTACTGTAAGTGGGAAGAAATCTACATTTTTTGGTTCTTTTGATGCAGTTGCTGTAGATAGAACCGCTGTATCGCCATATCTTACTAATACTGCTCCGTTCGCTTGCTTCGCAAGCTGACTTGTTTCAACTGTTAGCTGGCGACCAGCTAAATCTATCGAGAAGACTTGCTTTTCTTGACTCATTTAAGTACCCCTCTCAATTTAAAGTATTCAATTCTTCTATGTAAATGGATAGTATATCACAATATTCTACCTCTAGTATTACCGAAAATGAAGTAAGCTATAAAGGGTAGAAGATATATTTTTACCTAACAAAAAAGCGGGAATATTCCCGCTTCTTTGACTATCGACGTAAGCCAAGCTTTGTGATTAATTCACGGTAACGTGTGATATCGCTATTACGAAGGTAAGTTAGTAAGTTACGACGTTTACCAACCATCTTTAATAGACCACGACGTGAATGATGATCTTTCTTGTGAGTACGTAAGTGCTCGTTTAGAGTGTTAATTTGCTCCGTTAGGACAGCAATTTGAACCTCTGGAGAACCAGTATCAGTCTCATGAGTTCTAAATTGTGCAATGATTTCATTTTTACGCTCTTGTGTTAAAGCCATCCTATTTCACCTCCTATTAATTAAACCCCCAATTACCTAGCAAGCGTCGGTGAGTCGCAATGCCAAGCAATGGTTGTCATAAAGTACATAACATAGAATACTACTTTTCATTTGAAAAAGCAAGTATATTCTTTTCGTTCGCAAAATATTCTTGTGCTATTTTCTTATCTTTTGCAATTTGTTCAACTAACTCATCGATGCCATTGAATTTCTTTTCTTCTCTTATACGCATATGCCACTCTACTGTAACATTTTGATCATATATGTCTTTGTTAAATTCAAATAAGTGCACTTCAATAGATAATTGACGCTCATCTTCTTTAAAAGTTGGTTTATATCCAATATTACATACACCATCGTACCATTCATCGTGAACTTTTAATCTCACTGCATAAACACCTACAGGTGGTAATAGATACTCATCACTTAAACCTATATTAGCTGTGGGAAAACCAATTTGACGTCCACGCTTATCACCGTGTACAACTGTTCCCCCTACTGTATATGCTCTACCTAAAATAGATGGAATTTGTTCCATTTCGCCATTTCGAATTAACTTTCGTAATGCTGTAGAACTTACTTTCTCTTCTTGAAATTCAACTTTTTCAATCACAGTCTGTGTAAACTCCCCTCTTGCATGAAATGGTAAAGTCTCCATCTTTCCTTTTCCTAAACGTCCATATGAATAATCAAACCCTGCTACTACATGCTTTACATTCAAACCAATAATATAATCATCTACAAATTGTTGTGGCAATAAGCCTGCAAACGATTCATCAAATTTAATAACATATAATATATCGATCCCTAAGTTTTCGACTATTTTTTCTTTATCACACATTGGTGTAATATACTCCGCATGCGCTTCCTTTTTTCCTAAAACAACAGATGGGTGCGGATAAAATGTCATAACTGCACTTTTATATCCTCGTTCATCAGCTATTTGTTTCGCAGTTCGAATCACACATTGATGTCCTAAATGAATGCCATCAAAAAATCCTAATGCCATTACAGTAGGTGGTAATTCTAATTTATTTTGTTCATGTGGATGAGTTAAATGAATAAGTTTCACGCTTGAATTCACCTTTTTCTGTAATAATCCTTCCAATAATTCATTATAGCTTTAGTTCTTGATTATTCACAAGTACTTTCATCGGCTTTAGCATACCAGGGTGTTTTGGATGGTGCTCATAAATTGCAAGGCAACGATTATTTGTATCAAACACTGTTATAAATGGCGCCGTTATTTGCAATTCATTTTTTAAGAACATACCATTCTTTATTTTCTCTGCTTGCTTTTCATCTACAACCATTTTCGGAAACTTACTTAATGCTTCATCAATTGAAATGAAGATAGACTCTACTGTTCCATTTTGCACGTTTTCTTCAATTTCTTCAAATGATATGCAATCTTCTAATAAAAACTCACCAGAAGCTGTTCTTACAAGGTGAGACATATGTGATGGGAAACCAAGTTTTTCACCAATCATTACTGCTAACGTTCTTACATATGTCCCTTTACTACACGTTACACGGAAACGGAATGAAATATTTTCTCCCTCAAACACTTCACGGTCATCTAGTAATACAAATTCATGAATTGTAATTGTACGAACTGGACGTTCAACTTCTTGTCCTGCTCTTGCATATTCATATAATTTTTTTCCGTTAACTTTTACAGCTGAAAACATCGGAGGCATTTGTTCAATCGTACCTGTTAATGCAGCAAGAGCCCCTTCTACTTCCTTACGAGTAATAACACGATCTACATTTTTCCTTTCAACAACTTCACCAGAAGCATCTTCAGTTGTCGTTGAAAATCCAAGTGTTACTTCACCTTCATATGTTTTCGTCTCACTTGTTAAAAATTGTGCAATCTTCGTTGCTCGTCCTACACAAATAGGTAATACTCCTGTTACATCTGGATCTAATGTTCCTGTATGACCAATTCGTTTCTCACGCAATATCTTTCTTAATTTAAATACACAATCATGTGATGTCATGCCTTTTGGCTTATGTAATAATACTACACCTTCCATTTATGTTCACCTCATCATAATTCTTTCATATTAATTATCCAAAATTAATTTTGCATTGAAAAAATGGATAGACAAATGTCTATCCATTATTCTTCACGTTTACCGTCTTTATTAATTTGATGTAAAAGTGTATCAATTCGATGACCATATCCGATAGACTCATCAAACTCAAAGGAAATTTCCGGTGTTTTACGAAGACGAATACGCTGGCCAATTTCTGAACGAATGAAACCTTTTGCCTTCGCTAAACCTTTTAATGTACTTTCTTTCTGTTCCTCATCACCTAAAACAGAAATATATACTGTAGCAATTTGTAAATCTCCACTCACTTGTACATCTGTTACTGTAACAAATCCAACACGTGGATCTTTAATTTTACGACTGATGATGTCGCCTAATTCTTTTTTCATTTGCTCGCCTACACGGTTTGCACGTAATTTCATAACTCTTCACCTCATTCAATACCATTCCAATTGTGTTATTGTACGTTCAATTTCAGGAAATGAATCGATGTACTCGAGTACACGATTCATTTCTTTTTCACAAATAACACGATTAGAGGATACAGAAACAATTGCAATTTCTGTACGTTGCCATACATCTTGATGCCCTACTTCTGAAACAGCTACATTATAACGCTGCTTCACACGAGTTAGCACCCGTTGCAAAATTGCTCGTTTCTCTTTTAAAGAATGCACATCGTAAATCATACACTCGAATGAGAGTGAAGCGATAATCATCGCTTCACTTCTTCCATAATGTACGCTTCAATGATGTCCCCTTCTTTAAGATCATTATATCTCTCAATTGTAATACCACACTCATAGTTTTGTGCAACTTCTTTTACGTCATCTTTGAAACGTTTTAACGTATCAAGTTGTCCTTCGAAAATTACTACGCCATCACGGATAATACGCACGCCACTATCACGTGTAATTTTACCGTCAATTACGTAACAACCTGCGATTGTTCCAACTTTTGTTACTTTGAATGTTTGGCGTACTTCCGCTTGACCGATTACTTTTTCTTCGAATTCTGGATCCAGCATACCTTGCATTGCTGATTCGATTTCTTCGATTACTTTATAGATAATACGGTGTAAACGAACATCAACATTCTCTAATTCAGCTGTACGCTTCGCATTCACATCAGGGCGTACGTTAAATCCAATTACAATTGCATTAGATGCAGAAGCTAAAATAACATCAGATTCTGTAATCGCACCTACGCCTGTATGGATAATTTTAACTTTAACACCTTCAACATCAATTTTACGAAGTGACGCTGCCATTGCTTCTACAGAACCTTGTACGTCTGCTTTCACAATTAAGTTAATTTCTTTTACATCGCCTTCTTGGATTTGTTGGAATAAATCTTCAAGGCTTAATTTAGATTTTTCACCACGCTGAGCAAGTAACGCTTCTTGTGCACGTGATTCACCGATTTGACGAGCTTTCTTCTCATCAGCGAATGCCATGAAACGATCTCCCGCTTGTGGTACTTCGTTTAAACCTGTAATTTCAACAGGAGTTGATGGACCAGCAACTTTTACACGACGACCAATATCACTTACCATTGCACGAACACGTCCGAATGAAGTACCAACAACGATTGGATCTCCAACTCGAAGTGTACCGTTTTGAACAAGTAATGTCGCGATAGTTCCTTTACCTTTATCAAGCTGTGCTTCGATTACAGTACCAGTTGCATAGCGGTTTGGATTTGCTTTATATTCTTCTACTTCACTTACAAGAAGAATCATTTCTAATAAGTTGTCAATTCCTTCACCTTGAATTGCAGAAATTGGTACGAAAATTGTATCTCCGCCCCAAGCTTCTGGAACTAATTCATATTCTGTTAATTCTTGCATTACACGATCAGGATTTGCCGCTGGTTTATCCATTTTATTCACAGCTACAATAATTGGTACTCCAGCTGCTTTCGCATGGCTAATTGCTTCAACTGTTTGTGGCATAACACCGTCATCAGCTGCAACAACAAGGATTGTAATATCCGTTACTTGCGCACCACGAGCACGCATCGTTGTAAATGCCGCGTGACCAGGCGTATCTAAGAATGTAATCTTCTTGTCATTTACTTCAACTTGGTATGCACCAATATGCTGAGTAATTCCACCTGCTTCGCCTGCAGTTACTTTTGAATTACGGATAGAGTCAAGTAAAGTTGTTTTACCATGGTCAACGTGCCCCATAATTGTAACTACAGCTGGACGCTCTTTTAAGTTCTCTTCATCATCTTGCTCATCGATGAATGTTTCAAATTCAGTTTCACTTACAACTACTTCTTCTTCTACTTCAATACCATAATCAGTAGCAATTAACTCAATTGTATCTTTATCTAAGTCTTGGTTAATTGTTGCCATAATCCCAAGCATAAAGAGCTTCTTAATAATTTCAGATGGCTCTTTGCTTAATTTTTTAGCAAGCTCACCTACTGTAAGACTTCCAGAGAAAGTAACTTTATCTGGTGTTTCTACAGTTTGTGTTTGTTGTCTTCCAGCAAAGTTATCTTGACGTTTGTCTTCATTTCCTTTGCCTTTTTTCTTTTTCTTATTGCTGTTCTTTTTACTACGAACAACTTTTTCTTCTACTTCAAACTCATCTGCAACAGAAGGTTTTTCAGTTTGATACGCATTATCTAATTTATTTACTACTTCATCTTCTAACATTGTCATATGATTCGAAACCTCGATATTCATTTCTTTTAGTTTTGTCATAAGATCTTTACTTGAGATATTATGTTGTTTTGCATATTCATGCACTCGAATTTTACTCATACCTTCACCCCCGGTAATTTGTATCGAGCATGCTACGCAGCTTTTTCGCAAAGCCCTCATCTAACACAGCTACAACGACTCGCTCGTCTCTCCCAATCGCATGCCCTAATTGTTGTCGATTTTCGACCTTTCTCATTGGTACGTTGTAATACGTCGCTTTATCCGTGATGCGTTTTGTAGTATTTGCTGACGCATCTTCAGATAGCAATACAAGTTTTGCTTTGCCACTTCGTACTTCTTTTAAAACAAGTTCTTCACCCGAAATAATTTTCCGAGCCCGGTTTGCTAGTCCTAAAAACGATTTCCAATCGGACACTTATTTCGACTCCTTCTCAACAAGCTCAAGAAGCTCTTCGTATAGAGAACCGTCGATTTTCGCTTTTAGATGATGTTCCAAAACATTTTTCTTTTGGGCTTGAAGAATACTTTCTTTATCTTTTGATAAATAAGCACCTCGTCCTGATTTCTTTCCAGTTAAATCAATGGACACTTCTCCCTCTTTGGAACGAACAATGCGAACGAGCTCTCGTTTTGATTTCATTTCTTGCGTTGCAACACATTTTCGTAACGGAACTTTTCGATTGCTCATACTCATCACCTCTATTCGATTTCGTCTTCAACTGAATCGAATCCGAATGCGATTACGCTATCTTCTTCTGTTACAATACCAAGTTGTTTCGCATCAGACTCACTCTTAATATCAATTTTCCAACCTGTTAATTTAGCTGCAAGACGTGCATTTTGTCCACGCTTACCAATAGCTAATGACAGTTGGTGGTCTGGAACAACAACTGTTGTTGCTTTTTCTTCTTCATCTACAAGCACTTTAACAACTTGTGATGGGCTTAAAGCATTTGCAACATATTCTACTGGATCATTTGACCAGCGAACGATGTCAATCTTTTCGCCTTTTAGTTCGTCTACAATGCGTTGTACACGTTGTCCTTTCGGTCCTACACAAGAACCTACTGGATCAACATCAATGTTCTCTGCATGTACAGAAATTTTAGAGCGATCGCCTGCTTCGCGTGCTACAGAACGAATTTCAACAGTTCCATCATAAATTTCAGGAACTTCCATTTCGAATAAACGTTTTAAAAGACCAGGATGTGTACGTGATACGTAAATTTGTGGTCCTTTCGTTGTTTTTTCTACTTTCGTAATGAATACGCGAATACGATCATGTGGTTTGTACTGTTCGTTTGGCATTTGCTCACTTACAGGTAATAAAGCTTCTACTTTCCCTAAGCTTACATAGATGAAACGAGCATCTTGACGTTGTACGATACCCACCATGATATCTTCTTCACGGTCACTAAACTCAGAGTAAATAACACCACGCTCTGCTTCGCGCACTCGTTGTGTTACAACCTGTTTTGCAGTTTGTGCTGCAATACGACCGAAATCTTTTGGTGTTACTTCAATCTCTAGTACGTCACCATCTTGATAGTTTGGATTAATTTGTCTTGCTTCTTCAACAGAAATTTCAAGACGTGGATCAAACACATTATCAACAACGTCTTTACGTGCTAAAACTTGAATTGTTCCCACTTCTGGGTTAAAGCTCACACGAACGTTTTGTGCTTGGTTAAAATTGCGTTTATAAGCAGAGATTAACGCTGCTTCAATCGCATCAATAATAATATCTTTGCTAATTCCTTTTTCTGACTCTAATACGAGCAAGGCATCTAACAACTCAGTGCTCATGAAGATCCCCCTTCTAACTAAAACGTAACAGCAAGTCGCGCATTTGCAACTTTATCCATTGAAATTTGGATTTCTTTTTTACGTGTTTTAATTGTTAATAATAATGTAATTGTAGTACCATCGTAGGAAAGTAGCTTTCCTTCAAACATTTTTTCACCATCAATCGGCTCATATGTTTTAATTGCCACTTGTTTTCCTACCGCTTGCTGGAAGTCTTTCTCTTTCTTTAATGGGCGTTCCGCTCCAGGAGATGATACATCCAAAAAGTAAAGATGAGGAATTGGATCCTCTTTATCTAAAGCTTCGCTTAAACGTTCACTTACCGCACCGCATTCTTCAATGTCGACTCCCTTTTCAGAATCGACGAATACGCGTAAGAACCAGTCTTGTCCTTCTTGCACATACTCTACATCTACAAGTTCAAGATTTAACTCTTCAACGATTGGCTGCGCAAATGCTTCTACAACTTCTGTGACTTTCTTATCCATAAACAGCCTCCTTCCTGCCGCCATGTACCATTTACAAGAAAAGACCCCGTCCATAAAAACGGTCCATCTTATTCTTTCTCGTTAGCTAACAAAAGCCCCTGCCGTTAAGCAGGGAATATCTGTCTTAGTATTACCAAATTTAAGAAGTAAAACTTGTAACAAAATATGTATATACGACAGAAATTTCTTACCTCTCCACATCAATAAAACGTAGATAGTAACACGAAAGAGTGGGTTTCCCCACTCTTTTTTTTACACAATATACATGACATGGTTATCTCGGTTAATAGTATACCATAGCAAATGTTGATTTGCAAAGAATTTTCCTACCTATTAGAACAGTGATAACTGGTTTTGATCAGGTAGATCGCCTAAGCAACCTTGACTATCTAAATACTCAATAATTGTTTTCGAAACCTTACTGCGCTGCTGTAAATCTTCTTTTGATAAGAAATCTCCATTTTTGCGTGCTTCTACAATACTTAAAGCTGCATTTGTACCAAGTCCAGGCACTGCATTAAATGGAGGAATTAAAGTATCCCCATCAATAATAAATTCTGTTGCATGTGAACGGTATAAATCAACCTTTTGGAATGAGTATCCACGCTCACACATTTCAAGTGTCATTTCTAGTACTGTTAATAAACTTTTCTCTTTCGGCGCTGCATCCAAACCTTTTTGCGCAATTTCATCAATTCTTACACGTATAGATGCTGAACCTTTCGCCATCGCCTCTACATCAAAGTCATCTGCACGAACTGTAAAGTATGCCGCATAGAATAGAAGCGCGAAATGTACTTTAAAGTATGCAATACGTACAGCCATAAGTACGTAAGCAGCCGCATGGGCTTTAGGGAACATGTACTTTATTTTCTTACATGAATCAATATACCAACCTGGTACATTATTACTTTTCATGTCATCTTCCCATTCTTCCGGTACACCTTTACCTTTACGAACTGACTCCATGATTTTGAAGGCTAATGATGGGTCTAAACCTTGATAGATTAAATATACCATGATGTCATCACGACAACCGATAACTTCACTCAGCGTACATGTACCGTTATAAATTAACTCGTTTGCATTACCAAGCCATACGTCTGTACCATGTGATAGTCCAGAGATTTGGACTAACTCAGAGAATGTCGTAGGTTTCGTCTCTTCTAACATCTGCCTTACGAATTTCGTACCAAACTCTGGTATACCAAGTGTACCTGTTTTACAGTTAATTTGTTCTTCCGTTACCCCTAACGATTCCGGGCCTGAGAAAATTTTCATTACTTCCGGATCGTCTGTTGGGATTGTTTTCGGATCAATACCACTTAAATCTTGTAACATACGAATAACAGTAGGATCATCGTGTCCTAGTATATCAAGTTTCAATAAATTATCATGAATGGAGTGGAAATCAAAGTGTGTCGTTCTCCACTCAGCCCCTATTGAATCTGCCGGAAACTGAATTGGTGAGAAATCAAAGATATCCATGTAATCTGGCACAACGATAATACCACCTGGATGCTGTCCGGTTGTACGTTTTACGCCTGTACATCCTGCTACTAAGCGGTCAATCTCTGCATTTCGAATCGTTAAATTATGATCATTTGCATAACCTTTTACATATCCATAAGCCGTTTTTTCCGCAACTGTACCTATTGTACCCGCACGGTATACATAATCTTCACCGAACAGTACTTTCGTATAGTTATGGGCACGTGGTTGGTATTCCCCGGAGAAGTTCAGATCGATATCGGGTACCTTATCTCCTTTAAATCCAAGGAACGTTTCGAACGGAATATCATGTCCATCTTTCACGTATGGAACATTACATGCAGGACATTCTTTATCCGGCAAGTCAAAACCAGAACCTACAGAACCATCATTAAAGAATTCTGATTGCTTACACTTCGGACATACATAGTGTGGTGGTAATGGGTTTACTTCTGTAATTTCCATCATCGTTGCAACGAATGATGAACCTACCGATCCACGCGAACCTACTAAATATCCGTCTACTAACGATTTTTTCACAAGCTTATGTGAAATTAAATAAATTACGGCAAATCCATGCCCAATAATACTTTTTAATTCTTTTTCTAAACGTGCTTCTACAATTTCAGGTAACTCTTCACCATAAATGCTACGCGCCATTTTATAACTCATATCACGCGTCTCATCATCTGCACCTTCAATTTTCGGTGTATATAGATCATCTTTCACTGGATGAACATCACCAATTAATGATGCAATCTTTTGTGTATTCGTTACAACAATTTCTTTCGCTACGTCTTCACCTAAGAATGAAAAACACTCTAACATTTCATCCGTTGTACGGAAATGTACAGGTGGTAATGAATGTCGGTTTAACGGATTGGCTCCGCCCTGCGAACTGACTAAAATCTTGCGATACATTGCATCCTCTGGATCTATATAATGCACGTTTCCTGTAGCAACAACTGGTTTATCTAACGTCTCACCTAGTTTTACTAAGTTAGAAATAATTGTTTTTAATTGTCCCTCATCTCGAACAAGTTCACGCTCTACTAAATGACGTAACACCTCTGGAGGCATTACTTCAATGTAATCATAGAACTGCGCAATTTCTTCTACCTCTTCAGGAGCTTTTTGCATCATCGCCTCAAACACTTCACCTTTATCACAAGCCGTTCCTACTAAAATTCCTTCACGATATTTTTTTAATAGTGACCTTGGTACTCGTGGTACACGGTAAAAGTAATTTAGGTGAGAATAGGAAACAAGTTTATATAAATTTTTCAACCCTACATCTGATGTCGCAAGTAACGTCATATGACTTGGACGTCCACGCTTATACGCATCCCCTTGCCCCATGCTATCATTTAATTGATCGTGATATTCAAATCCCTTTTCAATCACATCTTTTAACATTTTCACAAGTAAGTACCCTGTTGCTTCTGTATCATAAATCGCACGGTGATGTTGCGTTAATTCAATATCAAGCTTTTTACACATCGTATTTAATCGATGGTTTTTCATTTCCGGGAATAAGAATCTTGCAAGTTCTAACGTATCAATAACAGGATTATTCGTTTTTTCTAGTCCAGCCTTTTTAAAACCTACGTTAATAAAGCCCATATCAAAACTTGCGTTATGAGCAACAAGTGTATGGTCGCCCATCCATTCTTCAAACTTTTTAAACACTTCGTCCACTTCTGGTGCATCCGTTAACATATCATCTGTAATACCTGTTAATTCAATAATCGTCGCAGATAATGGTTGATGTGGATTTGCGAAAGATTCAAAGCGGTCAATAATTTCGCCACCTTTTACTTTTACAGCCGCTAACTCGATAACAGTATCATATACAGCTGATAAACCTGTCGTCTCAACGTCGAAAACAACATAAGTTTCCTCTGCAAGTAAACGATGCGCTTCGTTATATGCAATCGGTACACCATCATTAACTAAATTCGCCTCTACACCATATATAACTTTAACCCCAGCCTTTTTACCCGCAGAATATGCCTCTGGGAAAGACTGCGCAACAGCATGGTCTGTAACAGCGATTGCCTCATGTCCCCATTTACCTGCTTGGGCAACAAGTCTAGAAACAGGAGTAACAGCGTCCATTTGGCTCATCGGTGTGTGAAGATGCAGCTCTACACGTTTTTCACCTTCTGGCGCTTTATCTTTACGAGACGGTCCTGTTATTTCATTTATATCATTTGCAATCATTACTAAATCTCGAACGAATGTATCATTTTGAACAGAACCACGCGCTTTCACCCACATTCCTTTTTTCAAGGATTGCAGCATTGGAATATCTTCTTTGTCACGCGAGAACATTTTGATCATAATTGAATCCGTATAGTCTGTTATTTTTAAAGTTAATAACGTACGGCCACTACGTAGCTCTTTCGTTTCTACATGGAAGACATACCCTTGAACTGTTTTTCTTCTTTCTTCATCTTGAATTTCTCGCATCGGTGTAATCTCTTCATCCGGCTTAATAAGATATCCGAGTACAACCGGTCCTTCATGCACAACGCTACTTTCTTCAGCTTGCTTCTTTGCCATTTCTTCCATAGCTTGTATAACACGTTCACGATCTTCTTGCTGCGTTTGCTCACGAAACTTTTGCATTTCTTCTGTATTTTGCTGTATATGTGTGTCTAACTGAAAACGCGGGAATCCAAAAGTTTCGTATTGATCCCCTACTGGTTTCGCAACGTTTTTCTTTAAAGCAGTAGATTCCAGCTCATTATTCACATTTATTAGCAACTTCACTCCATTCACCTGCGGAAGCTGCTTTTTTAAGTAAGCAAACATAGGTGAAAATGTAATTCGTTCCGTACAAAGTGGCCAATACGCCCTCACTTCTTCTTCTGTAAATTGTTTATTCTCTGTTTCTAATGCAAATGTTGTTCTTGCAATATGAGAAAATGATTGCTTAAGCTTTGTTTCTAGCAATTCATATAATTCTGTAGGCAAAATTCGTGGCACTTGTAAATCAAAATGCCAACTTTTATTCGTTTTATCAATAACGAGCCTTTCAATGCCACCACCTTGTAAATATTGATTTATAAGGTCGTCTGGTATTTGCAACTGCTGGAGCAAAATTTGAAATCGCTCTTGTTGTTCATTTGTTAAAGACATAAGCACTCTCCTTCCATTTGCTATTATAAATTGAAACGTACTACAAAGAAAGATTTCTCCCTTCTTCTTTTACAAAATACGTTTACAAAGAAAGAGAAGGTACCTCATTACGAGGTACCTCTTCTTATTTTAAAATATTTGCAATATATGTTTGAAGTTCTTCTACTTTCACTTCTTCAGACTCGCCTGTAGCACGTACTTTCACTTCTACAATACCTTCGTCTGCTTTTTTACCAACTGTCACGCGAACTGGAAGGCCGAATAAATCTGCATCTGCAAATTTAACACCTGCACGTTCTGCACGATCATCTAGTAATACTTCGTACCCTTGCTCTTGTAATGAGTTGTAGATGTTTTCACCCATTTCACGTTGCGCATCAGATTTCATATTTACTGGAATTACATGCACATGGAACGGTGCAACAGCTTTTGGCCAAACTAAACCGTTCTCATCATTAAACTGCTCTGCGATTGCTGCCACTGTACGAGATACACCGATACCGTAACAACCCATAATAAGTGGTTGTGTTTTTCCGTTTTCATCTAGGAATGTTGCGTTCATTGCTTCACTATAACGAGTTCCTAATTTGAATACATGGCCAACTTCAATTCCGCGTGCGAAAAGAATTGTTCCATTTCCATCTGGAGACTGGTCTCCTTCTTGAATAAAGCGTAAATCTGTATATTGACTTACTTTAAAGTCACGTTCTGGATTTACATTTACATAATGGAACCCTTCTTCGTTCGCTCCTGAACATCCGTTAACAATTGATGCTACAGCATGGTCTGCGATAATTTCGATATCACCTGTTACACCAATCGGTCCTAAAGAACCAACTTCACAGTTTAATAACTCTTTCACTTCTTCATGAGAAGCAAGCTCAACAACTGAAGCGCCGTATACATTTTTCACTTTTACATCGTTTACTTCATGATCACCACGAACAAGTACAACTACTAATTTCTCATCTACTTTAAATACCATAGACTTAATGCACTTGTCAGCTTCAATGTTTAAGAATGCAGATACTTCTTCAATTGCTTTTTGATCTGGTGTTGCTACTTTTTCAAGTGCCTTTTCTGCTTCATCACTCTTCGTATACGTAGCTACCACAGGAGCCATTTCGATGTTTGCTGCATAATTAGATGTATCAGAGTATGCAATTGTATCTTCACCAACTTCAGATAATACCATAAATTCATGCGTATCTTTTCCGCCCATTGCTCCAGAGTCAGCAATAACTGCACGGAAATTCAAGCCACAACGAGCAAAAATGTTAGAGTATGCTTTGTATAAGCGATCGTATACTTCATCTAAACTCTCTTGTGTAGCATGGAAAGAGTATGCATCTTTCATTAGAAACTCTCTTCCACGTAATAAACCGAAACGAGGTCTTTGTTCATCACGGAATTTCGTTTGAATTTGGTACAATGTTAACGGTAATTTTTTATATGATTTCACTTCATCACGTACAAGATCCGTAATTACTTCTTCATGTGTCGCTCCTAATGCGAATTCACGAGCGTTACGATCTTTCATACGCATTAATTCAGATCCGTAAGAATACCAACGGCCTGATTCTTGCCATAATTCTGCAGCTTGCATCGCTGGCATTAATAATTCTACAGCTCCTGCGCGCTCCATTTCTTCTCGAACGATACGTTCTACTTTGTGTAGTACTTTTAATCCAAATGGTAGAAAACTATAAATACCAGAAGCATTTTGACGCATAAAACCTGCACGAAGTAATAACTGATGACTCTTAATCTCCGCATCAGCTGGAACTTCACGTAATGTAGGACTGAATACCATACTTTGTTTCATTTATTCGCACCTCTTCATTTTACTCTTACACGCAGTAAAACCCCTCACCTCGAGTTAGGTGAGGGATTTTATTCTACGAGCTCTATTTCATTATAAGTTTCACTTTATTTTACAAGAAAAACTTACGAATGTCATTCCAAGTTACAACTAACATAAGTAACATTAATAATGCAAAACCAATAAAGTGAACCATTCCTTCTTTTTGGCGGTCAATTGGTTTCCCTCGTAACGCTTCAATTAAGAAGAAGAACAAACGTCCACCGTCTAAAGCAGGGACTGGTAGTAAATTAAATAAACCAAGGTTAATACTTAAAACTGCTGCTAAACTTAATACACGCGTAAATCCATAATCTACGACTTGATCTGTTAGATTATAAATTCCTACTGGACCTGACAACTCATTAATAGAGAATTGACCAGTTACTAATTTCACAAGTGAATCAAAAATTAGTTTTGTCCATTGGTATGTTTGTTCAAATCCTGATTTAATAGAACCCATTACTGTTTTCTCTACTGGAGAGTAAACACCAATTCTACCTACTTCGTCTTTTCCTTCTTTATCGAGTGTTGGCGTTACTTTTACATTAAACTGTTCATTATCACGCTTTACTTGTAACGTAATTTCTTTATTTGGGTTTTCACGTACAATGGTAACAACATCTTTCCATGTACTTGTGTTTTTCCCATCGATTGCTTGAATTGTATCATTTTCTTTTAATCCGGCTTGCTCGGCTGCACTATTCTCCATTACTTTTCCGACCATTGGCTTGTCAACAGGAACACCTTGTACAAATCCAAGAATCACAAAAATAACAAATGCTAAAATGAAGTTCATTGCAGGACCTGCAAAGATTGTTAAGGCACGTTGACCCAATTTCTTGGAGCCGAATTGCCTATTATACGGAGCAATTTGTATTTCTTCACCAGCAGTAATAATACGAGCCTTTTCATTCACTCGGAATGTTTGAAGCTCTTCCTCGTACTCTTCATAGCCCGAAATTGTTAAATTATGCTCTAAATCAGCTTGTTCGACTTCAATGACACGAACATTTGGATACTTTTCATATCCATCAAAAACTAATTTCGCAACTTCGTCTTTTTCATTTAATACAAGGCCAACCTTTTTTCCAGGCTTTAACTCAACTGTGTCTGCATCCTCGCCAGCCATTCTTACATAGCCACCAAGGGGCAGTAATCGAATCGTATACACCGTTTCATTCTTTTCAAATGAGAATATTTTCGGACCAAAACCAATCGCAAACTCACGGCATAAAATACCTGCTCTTTTTGCGAAATATAGATGCCCTAGCTCATGGAAAAATACGAGTGCACCGAAAATTAATATAAAGGCAATCGCTGTATTCAATTCCATACCACCTTTGCTAAATTTGTTCCATCACAAACCGTCTTGTGGTTGCATCAATTTCCAGAATTTCCTCTAAGCTCGGACGTGCAATGACATTGTGATGGTTCATTGCTTTTTCAATGAGGTCTTCCACTGTTAAGAAACCAATTCTCTTTTGTAAAAACGCTTCAACAGCTACTTCATTCGCTGCATTCATTACAGCTGGCATACTTCCACCTGTTTTTCCAGCTTCATACGCAAAACGCAAACAACGGAAACGTTCTTGGTTCATTTTCTCAAAATGCAATGTTCCCATTTCCCATAAATTTAACTGCTTTGTGTCTGAAAGAGGTAATCGATCAGGATATGTAAGTGCGTATTGAATTGGTACTCGCATATCAGGTGAGCCAAGCTGTGCCATCACACTACGATCTTCAAATTCAACCATAGAATGAATAATACTTTCTTTATGTAAAACAACATCGATTTGCTCATAAGGGATACCAAAAAGCCAATGTGCTTCAATTACTTCTAGCCCCTTATTCATCATTGTAGCAGAATCAATTGTAATTTTCGAACCCATTGACCAGTTTGGATGTCGAAGCGCATCTTCTACGGTCACATGATGCAATTCATCTCTCGTTTTATCACGGAAACTTCCACCAGAAGCCGTAATAATTAGTCGAGAAATTCTTTTTTCATTTTCACCATTCAAGCATTGAAAAATAGCTGAATGTTCACTGTCTACTGGAAGTAACGAAACATTATGTTTTCGTGCCGCTTCCATTACAAGATGCCCTGCGGTTACTAACGTTTCTTTGTTTGCAATTCCGATTGTTTTTTTCGCCTCAATTGCACGAAGTGTTGGTAACAACCCTACGCTACCTACAACAGCATTTACTACAATCTCTGCATCTGGATGTAATGCTACTTCTAAAAGCCCTTCACTACCATATACAATTTTTGTATTACCAGAGACAGCTTGTAATTTTAAAACATCTTCCTCTCTTTGCACAGAGACAATTTGCGGAGAAAATTCTTGAATTACCTTTACTGCGTAGTCAATATTTTTCCCTACAGAAAAAGCAACGAGACGGAATTGGTCTGGGTGCGAGCGTAATACATCTAAAGTTTGTGTACCAATTGATCCGCTTGCACCTAATAAACTAATGTTTTTCATGACTCCAACCCCTCGTTCATTTATTAATTGTATTGTAATAAGAAGTAGAGAATTGGTAAAACAAATAACCAACTATCTGTTCGATCTAATATACCACCATGTCCAGGTAAAATTGTACCTGAATCTTTTACGCCATAATGACGTTTAAATGCAGATTGTACTAAATCACCAATTTGTCCAAAAATAGAAATGATAATTGTCAACACAATTAAAATCCCTACATTAGCCTCAACTGGGAAGAACATATTGTAAACAAGTGCCACAACAATCCCACAAACGATGCCGCCTAATGAACCTTCAATCGTTTTATTCGGACTAATTTCTGGCCATAATTTTCTTTTTCCTAATGCTTTCCCTACGAAATATGCGCCTGAATCGGTAGCCCATATAACAAATAATGCGCAAAACACATATTTAATTCCTAAAATTCTCGTTTCATTCAAATATAAGAATCCCATTGCAACATATGTTGTTGCCATTAGTAAAAAGGAAGCATGGTCAAAAGTAAATGTATTCTTAGAAAGGACTGTATATGATAAAAGTAATAAAACAATCACAAATGTGATTTCTAATTTACCTAATCCAATCCAAGTAAACAGTTCTGATGCACTGCTTGGAATTAAAATAACCCATAATAATACTGCAGCTAAAACTGTTGGTATTGAAATAAGCGTAAGCTTATTCATACGAATTAATTCATATAAACCTATAGAAGCAAGTGCATACACTAAAACCGTAAAAGGCACGCCACCGTAAATTACGATGGGAATGAATAGCGCGGCAGCAACCACTCCAGTAATAATTCTCTGTTTCACTACCAAACCCTCTCTTTCTACACGCCTCCGAATCTGCGCCCTCTATGTTGAAAGTCTGTAATCGCATTTAGCAAATGTTCCTCGGTAAAATCTGGCCAATACACATCTGTAAACCAAAACTCCGAATATGCAATTTGCCATAACATGAAATTACTAATACGTAGCTCTCCGCTCGTACGAATTAACAACTCTGGATCAGGTAAAGAACTCGTCATTAAGTAGGAAGAAAGCATTTCTTCACTTACATCTTCAACACGAATTTTTCCTTCCTCACTATCTTTCACCATATGTTGCACAGCAGAAACGATCTCATCTCGACTTCCATAGTTTAACGCGAAATTAAGAATTAATCCCGTATTCTCTTTCGTATCTTCCATGGCCTTTTCCATCGCTCTGCGTGTATGCGTAGGAAGACGATCTTGTTGTCCTATCACTCGGACTTGTACGTTCTCTTCAATCAATTCTGGTAAAAATGTACCTAGAAATTCTTCTGGAAGCCTCATTAAATAGTCAACTTCCTTTTTCGGTCTTTTCCAGTTCTCAGTTGAAAAAGCATAAAGAGTTAACACTTTCACATTAAGTTTGCTTGCAAATTTTGTGATTTTCTTTACAACTTGCATGCCTTCATGATGTCCCGCAATACGAGGCATCGCTCTCCTCTTTGCCCATCTTCCATTACCATCCATAATGATGGCAATATGTTCTGGGATGTATCCTTTTTTCACTTTTTCAACGAGATGATCAAACGATGCGACCTTTTTACTTTTAAAAAAAGGAAAGTTTTTAAACATCATTCATACCCTCCAGCAAGCAGACGTATGCCTAAAAGTGTAAAAAGACCCCCTTAAGAAGAGGGTCATATTTGCGAAGGTATCGCTATTACACTTCCATGATTTCTTTTTCTTTGTTTTTTGCGATTTCGTCAACTTTTGCAATATATTTATCTGTTTCTTTTTGGATATCTTCAGTATATCCTCTTAAATCATCTTCTGTAATATCGCCAGCTTTTTCAAGCTTCTTAAGATCATCGTTACTGTCACGACGTACGTTACGAACAGCAACTTTTGCTTCTTCAGCATATTTTTTCACAACTTTTACAAGATCGCGACGACGCTCTTCTGTTAATGCAGGGAATGCAATACGAATTACAGTTCCATCATTAGAAGGATTTAAGCCTAAATCTGCTTTTAAGATTGCTTTTTCAATATCACCGATAGAAGTTTTATCATAAGGTTGAATTACAAGTAAACGTGCTTCTGGAACTGTAATGTTCGCTAATTGCACAACAGGTGTTGGTGCACCATAGTAATCAACTTGTACCTTATCTAATACAGACGAGCTTGCACGACCTGCGCGAACTGTTGCCAATTCACGAGAGTAAGCAGCAACTGCTTTTTCCATTTTTTCATTTGAAGACTTCAATACTTGTTGTCCCATATTTATTTCCCCCTTACAACTGTTCCGATATTTTCGCCTAAAACGGCACGTTTAATGTTACCTTTTTCCATAACCGAGAATACAATTAATGGAATATCATTGTCCATACATAAAGAAGAAGCTGTTGAATCCATTACACCTAAACCTTCTTTTAATACATCTAAGTAAGTAAGTGTTTCGTATTTCGTAGCTGTTGGGTCAAGAGATGGATCTGCATTATATACGCCATCTACATTGTTTTTCGCCATTAAGATAACGTCTGCTTCGATTTCCGCTGCACGTAGTGCTGCCGTTGTATCTGTAGAGAAATATGGGTTACCTGTACCTGCTGCAAAGATCACAACACGTTTTTTCTCTAGATGACGAATTGCTTTACGACGAATGTAAGGCTCTGCTACTTGACGCATTTCGATTGAAGTTTGAACACGAGTTTGAATTCCAATGTTCTCTAGGCTATCTTGAAGAGCTAATGAGTTCATAACTGTTGCTAACATACCCATGTAATCTGCTCCAGCACGATCCATTCCCATTTCACTTCCGATTTTTCCACGCCAAATGTTTCCGCCACCAACAACAACAGCAACCTCTACATCAAGTTCTGCAATTTCTTTCACTTGTTCCGCAACTGATTTAATAACAGACGGGTTAATTCCAAATCCTTGTTCGCCAGCTAACGCTTCTCCGCTTAGCTTTAATACGACACGATTATATTTCGGTTTACTCATAATGAACCTCCAATTGCTTACATCTTTATTTTAAAAAAGGGAACACAATGTGTTCCCTAATCTTTATTAGTTGCTACCTTTTACTTGGTTCATTACTTCTTCAGCAAAGTTGTCTTCGCGTTTTTCGATACCTTCACCAACAGCGTAGCGAACGAATCCTTTTAATGTTCCGCCTTTAGACTCAACGAACTGGCGAACTTTCATATCAGGGTTTTTAACGAATGCTTGGTCAAGTAAGCAAATTTCTTCGAAGAATTTGCCTAGACGGCCTTCAACCATTTTTGCAACGATTTTTTCAGGCTTGCCTTCGTTTAAAGCTTGTTGTGTCAATACTTGACGCTCATGCTCAACTTCTTCAGCTGTTACAGCATCGCGGTCGATGTATTTAGGGTTAACTGCTGCGATGTGCATTGCTACATCTTTAGCAGCAGCTTCGTCAGTAGAACCTTCAAGAACTGTTAATACACCAATACGTCCACCCATGTGTAGGTAAGCGCCGAATGCATCAGCATCAGTTTTTGATACGATTTCGAAACGACGAAGTGTAAGTTTTTCACCAATTTTAGCGATTGCTTCGTTGATGTGCTCTTCTACTGTTTTGCCGCCTTCGATTGTTTGAGCCATAGCTTCTTCAATGTTAGCTGGTTTGTTAGTTAATAAGTGTGCAGCTAATTCTTTAATTAATGCTTGGAAACCTTCGTTTTTCGCAACGAAATCAGTTTCAGAGTTTAATTCTAAGATTAAACCTTCGTTACCGTTTGTTTCGATGAAAGTTAAGCCTTCAGCAGCGATGCGGTCTGCTTTTTTAGCAGCTTTTGCAATACCTTTTTCACGTAAGAAGTCAATTGCTTTCTCCATGTCGCCATTAGTCTCAGTTAAAGCTTTTTTGCAGTCCATCATACCTGCGCCTGTTTTTTCACGAAGTTCTTTTACCATTTGTGCAGTGATTGCCATATTTTTCATCCTCCTAAAATATGTATTTATACCTTTTATAAAGGTGTTTATACCTTAAAAAAGGTGATAAAAGGCCGAACCCCTTATCACCTTTCCAAATTTGTTACGCAGTAACAGTTTCTTCACCTTGTTTTGCTTCAAGGATCGCGTCTGCCATTTTAGATGTAAGAAGTTTTACAGCACGAATTGCATCATCGTTTGCTGGGATAACGTGATCGATTTCGTCTGGATCACAGTTTGTATCAACGATACCGATGATTGGAATGTGTAATTTGCGTGCTTCAGCAACTGCAATACGCTCTTTACGAGGGTCTACTATGAATAATGCACTTGGAAGACCTTTCATATCTTTAATACCGCCTAAGAATTTCTCAAGACGCTCTAACTCTTTTTTAAGTTGAACAACTTCTTTCTTAGGAAGTACTTCGAAAGTACCATCTTCTTGCATTCTTTCGATGTCTTTAAGACGCTTGATACGCTTTTGGATTGTTTGGAAGTTTGTTAAAGTTCCACCTAACCAACGTTGGTTAACGAAGTACATACCAGCACGAGTTGCTTCTTCTTTAATAGCTTCTTGTGCTTGTTTTTTAGTACCTACGAATAAAATGTCTCCACCTTCAGCAGCGATGTCGCGCATCGTTCTGTAAGCTTCCTCAACTTTTTTCACAGTTTTTTGTAAGTCGATGATGTAGATACCGTTACGCTCTGTGAAAATGTAACGCTTCATTTTTGGGTTCCAACGACGAGTTTGATGTCCGAAATGAACACCAGCTTCAAGCAATTGCTTCATAGAAATTACTGACATAATATAGTTCCTCCTAAATGGTTTTTGATATCCTCCGTTTACTTCATCTCTAAGCGAAACTACAAACGTAGCACCAACACTTAAATCAGCAAACGTGTGTACTTTGTACTGACACCACTGCTTACTATATCATACTGAAATATTACAATCAAGTCGAAAATGCGAACAATGTAAAACTTTCTTTGTTCACACTCGAATTCTAGTATTACCAACCTGCATTTCTTTTAAGCAAAAAAGTGAAATTCAACTCATAGCTTTTCCAAAGAACACGATTATGACGCTTTTTACAGACACCATTAATCTTTTACACACAAAAAACTCTCCTCAAAAAACGAGGAGAGTTTTATAAATTAGTTTGTTTTTAATTTAGCAAGTTCCTGTAGAAACTTGTCGTTTAGCACTTTAATGTATGTTCCTTTCATACCTAAAGAGCGAGACTCAATAACACCAGCACTTTCTAATTTACGTAGTGCATTTACGATTACAGAGCGAGTAATTCCTACGCGATCAGCAATTTTACTTGCAACAAGTAAACCTTCTGTTCCATTTAATTCTTCGAAGATATGCTCGATTGCTTCTAACTCACTGTAAGATAATGAGCTAATCGCCATTTGAACAACAGCTTTACTACGTGCTTCCTCTTCGATTTCTTCTGCTTTTTCACGTAAGATTTCCATACCTACTACAGTTGAACTGTATTCAGCAAGGATTAAATCATCGTCTAAGAACTCTTGACCAAGACGAGCTAACACTAATGTGCCTAGACGCTCACCACCACCAACGATTGGTACGATTGTAGTTAAACCTTGACCGAATAATTCTCTATTTTCTACTGGGAATGCTGTGTAAGCACTGTTTACATCTAAGTTTGAAGACGTTTCTGTAATGTTGAATAAGCTTTGCGTGTACTCTTCCGGGAATTGACGCTCTGCAAGCATTTGTTTCATACGCTCATTCTCAATTTGTTGGTGAATTGCATAACCTAGTAATTTACCACGACGACTTACTACGAATACGTTCGCTTCAATTACTTCACACATTGTGTCAGACATTTCTCTAAAGTTTACAGGCTTTCCTGCTGCGCTCTGTAATAACGCATTTAATTTTCTTGTTTTTGCTAATAATTCCATTTCAAAAGTTCCTCCTACATGTTACTTACATATTTTTTCATCACTTGGAAACTAGGGCGAGTCACCTGATGACACTATTACAAAATAAACTGGCTCACATCTTTATTTTTAGCAATCGTTGCTAATTTCTCCTCAACGTATTGAGGTGTTATCGTTATTTTCTCTAACGTAATTTCAGATGCTTCAAACGATAAATCTTCAAGGAGTTTCTCCATAATCGTATGAAGTCTTCTTGCTCCAATATTATCTGTATCCTGATTAACTTGATAAGCAATCTCAGCAATCTTACGAATAGCTTCGTCTGAAAATTCAATTTCTATACCTTCAGTCGCTAATAAAGCCATATATTGTTTAATTAACGCATTGTCAGGCTCGATTAATATTTTAACAAAATCATCTGTCGATAATTTTGTTAATTCTACTCGAATCGGAAATCTCCCTTGCAGTTCCGGAATTAAATCCGACGGTTTAGACATATGAAACGCTCCAGCTGCAACGAATAAAATATAATCCGTTTTTACTGATCCGTATTTTGTCGCAACATTCGATCCTTCTACAATTGGTAAAATGTCACGTTGCACACCTTCACGTGATACATCTACGCTATTCGACTGCTTACCAGCAATTTTGTCAATTTCATCGATAAAAATAATCCCGAGCTGTTCAGCACGATAAACAGCCTCTTGTGTAACTTCATCCATATCAATTAAGCGCTGTGCTTCCTCATTTGTCAAGAGTTTTCTTGCTTCTTTCACAGAAAGTTTACGTTTTTTTGTTTTTTTCGGCATAAAACTTCCTAATGCATCCTGGAAATTCATTCCCATTTGTTCCATACCAGTTCCTTGTAACATATCGAACATGGAAGACTGTTGCTCAGTCACTTCAATCGATACAATTTCATCTTCAAGAAGTCCTGCAGCAAGCTTTCTTTCCACATCTTGACGTTTCTTTTCGATTTCACCATCTTCCTGTGCATCAGATGTTTGATTCGAATTTTGAGCACCGCCAAATAGCATTTCTAATGGGTTTTTAAATCCAGATTGTTTCTCCGGACTCGGCACTAAAATTTCAACAAGACGTTGGTTCGCTTGTTCTTCTGCTTTGTCTTGTACTTTAATTACCATTTCTTCTTTCACGATACGAACTGACGTTTCCACAAGGTCACGTACCATCGATTCTACATCTCTACCTACATATCCAACTTCTGTAAATTTGGTAGCTTCAACCTTAATAAAAGGTGCTCCAACGAGTTTCGCCATTCGTCGTGCTACCTCTGTTTTACCAACACCTGTCGGTCCAATCATTAAAATATTTTTAGGCGCAATTTCATCACGTAGATTTTCAGCTAATTTACTTCGACGATATCGATTTCTTAAAGCTACAGCAACCGCTTTCTTCGCATCTTTTTGACCGATAATGTATTGATCTAATTTTTCCACAATTTGACGCGGAGTAAAATGTAAATGCATATAAAATGCCTCCCTTACGATTCTACAATTCTTCCACAATTATATTGTGGTTTGTATAAACACAAATATCGCCAGCAATGTCTAAACTCGCTTTCGCAATTTGCTTCGCTGTTAAATGTTCACTTGCATATTGCTTTAAAGCACGACCTGCAGAAAGCGCATAATTCCCACCAGATCCAATCGCTAAAATCCCATCATCTGGTTCAATCACTTCTCCTGTACCTGAAACAAGAAGCATAGTTGTTTTATCCATGACAATGAGCATCGCTTCTAGCTGACGTAACATTTTGTCGCCACGCCATTGTTTTGCCATCTCAACTGCAGCACGCTGCAAGTTCCCATTGTACTCTTCTAATTTCCCTTCAAACATTTCAAAAAGAGTAAATGCGTCAGCAACGGAACCTGCAAAGCCAGCTAAAACTTTCCCTTGGAAAAGTTTACGGACTTTACGAGCTGTATGTTTCATTACAACTGCATTTCCCATTGTCACCTGACCATCTCCAGCCATTGCACATTCTCCATTATGATGAACTGCAAATATCGTTGTAGCGTGGAAATTTCCCATAGAAAAAACTCCTTTATATGTTTTTATAGCTTTAAAAGCAATTTATGCCCGCGGGTGATGCTTCATGTAGACCGAACGCAATCTTTCTTTAGAGACATGCGTATAAATTTGTGTCGTCGACAAATTCTCATGACCGAGTAGCTCCTGTACAGTACGTAAATCTGCCCCTTCATCTAACATATGTGTAGCAAATGTATGCCTTAACATATGGGGACTTATCCGCATTGTCAGTGAAGCCTTCTTAATGAGTTCGTTTAATACATAGCGTACCCCTCGACTTGTTAGCGGCGTGCCTTTCGCATTTAAAAATACCATATGAGAGTGTTCTTCAGTTTTGTGAGCCAACTGTTTTCTCCCGTTCTCTATATAAGTAATTAAAGCATCTTGCGCATAGCTTCCGAACGGAATATACCTTTGTTTTTTTCCTTTTCCCATTACTAAAATTGTTCCCACCGCGAAGTCAATATCGGTAAGTTGTAAATTGACACATTCACTCACACGGATTCCAGTCGCATACATCAACTCTAATAAAGCTTGATTCCTTTGACCTAGCGGTGTTTCCGTATCAGCAACTTCAAATAATTCCTCTAATTCTTCAGCATATAAAAACTTTGGGATTGACAATTCTTTTTTGGGGAGTGACGCAAGTGCAAACGGATTATCTTTCCGATAACCTTCACGCATCAAAAAACGATATAAACTTCGTAAGCTTGATACTTTTCTTGCGACAGATTTACGGGCTAACTTTTCATCGTGCAACGTCGTTAAGTACAAACGAACATCCGCGTATGTAACATCTAAAAAAGAGGATATGCCTTCTCGCTCCATAAATTGCACAAAATGTTCTAAATCATTTTGATAACTTGCAATTGTATATTTTGAATAATTTCTTTCAATTTGTAAATATCCAACGAATAATTGTAACAATTTCTTCACATTCACACAATTCACCTCAATAAAGGCTACTAAATCGTATCACAACTTAGTAGCCTTTGCAAGAAATTTAACTAAATATTTACAAAATTTTGAATTGTTTCTAAAGCGCGTGTTGCATATGCTTCATTTCGTTCTGCTTTCCTCTTAATTTTCTTCTCTAACGGTGCAAACAAACCGAAGTTTGCATTCATTGGCTGGAAGTTTTTCGCGTTTGTCGCAGTAATATAATTCGCCATACTTCCCATTGCAGTTACAGGCGGTAATACAACCGGCTCTTCACCTTTCACAAGTCGAGCAGCGTTAATACCCGCTAGTAATCCTGATGCCGCCGATTCAACATATCCCTCTACTCCAGTCATTTGGCCAGCGAAGAATAAATCATCACGTTGTTTATATTGATATGTTGGACGAAGCAAGTTAGGTGAATTAATAAACGTATTACGATGCATTACACCATAACGTACAATCTCTGCATTTTCCAGTCCTGGAATCAACTGTAACACTTCTTTTTGTGGTCCCCACTTTAAATGCGTTTGGAAACCTACGATATTGTATAACGTTCCTGCTGCATCATCTTGACGTAACTGAACAACAGCATATGGCGTTTTTCCTGTTTTCGGATCTTCTAATCCAACAGGTTTCATCGGTCCAAATACTAGCGTCTGTCTTCCTCTACTTGCCATAACTTCTACCGGCATACAACCTTCAAAGAAAATTTCTTTTTCAAATTCTTTTAAAGGTACTGTTTCAGCAGCAATTAATGCCTCGTAAAAACGGTCAAATTCCTCTTCCGTCATTGGGCAGTTTAAATATGCAGCTTCCCCTTTATCGTAACGAGACTTTAAATATACTTTATTCATATCAATGCTATCTTTCTCAACAATCGGTGCTGCAGCATCATAGAAATAAAAATAATCTTCACCTGTTAATTCTTTTAATTGTGCAGCAAGATCAGGAGACGTAAGTGGACCTGTCGCGATAACAGTAGGCCCTTCTGGAATTTCAGTAATTTCTTCATTCATCACAGTTACGTTCGGATGGTTTTTCACATACTCTGTTACCTTTGCCGCAAATTCATGACGATCTACAGCTAAAGCTCCTCCTGCTGGTACAGAGCACTCATCAGCTGCACGAATAATAACAGAGTCCATTAAACGCATTTCTTCTTTAATAACACCAACAGCGTTTGTTAATGTGTTTGCGCGAAGCGAGTTACTGCATACTAACTCTGCAAATTTATCTGTGTGATGAGCTGGCGTTTGCCTTACTGGTCTCATTTCATATAATTTCACTTGGACACCACGTTTTGCAATTTGGTAAGCTGCTTCACTTCCTGCAAGACCTGCGCCAATGACGTTTACTACTTGTGTTGTCATATTTATCACCTTTCCTTTTCTTCCCGAAAAAAATGTGAGCAGTTACGCTCACATTTGTTGTTCTTCTTCATAATCACACGAAATACATTGTACTTGCACGCCTTTTTTCAACTTCTTCTCTACAAGCATGCCTTCGCACTTCGGACATTTACGACCAATTGGTTTATCCCAAGATACAAAGTCACACTCTGGATACGTACCGCATCCATAGAAAAGACGTTTCTTTTTATTACTACGGCGTTCAATAATTTGACCTTTATCACACTTCGGACAAGTAACACCGATTTCTTTCACAATCGGTTTTGTATTACGACAATCTGGGAAATTCGAACAAGCCATAAATTTCCCGTATTTACCCATTTTAAAGACCATTGGGTGATCACACAATTCACAGTCTTCCCCAGCTGGTTCATCTTTAATTTCCACTTCACGCATTTCTTTTTCTGCTTTTTCTAAACGCGGTTCAAAGCCTACGTAGAAATCATCAACAATTTTTACCCAATTCGCATTTCCTTCTTCTACTTCATCAAGACTTTGCTCCATGTTAGCAGTAAATTCAATGTTAATAATTTCTGGGAAAAACTCTAAAATAAGTTCAATTACTATTTCACCAAGTTCAGTTGGAACGAAGCGTTTATTATCCAAACCTACGTATCCACGTTTTTGAATCGTTTCAAGTGTCGGTACGTAAGTCGACGGTCTTCCAATTCCAAGCTCTTCAAGTGTTCTTACTAGACGAGCCTCTGTATAGCGCGGCGGAGGTTGTGTAAAGTGTTGCTTCGGTTCTAAATCCTTCGAAAATACCGTTTCCCCTACTTCTAAAGGTGGCAACATTTTATCCTTTTCTTCAGCCCCGTCATCTTTCGACTCTACATACACTTTCATAAATCCTGGAAACTTTACAACCGATCCACTTGCACGGAACTGAACATTGTTATTAATGAGTCTAGCTGTCACAGTATCCATTATAGCAGACGCCATTTGACTTGCAACAAATCGCTCCCAAATCAGTTTATACAACCGAAGTTGATCACGACTTAAGAAACTCTTTAGTTCCTCTGGCCTTCTCATTACCGAAGTAGGACGAATTGCCTCATGCGCATCTTGCGCGTTCGACTTTTTCGTTTCTTTCTTCTTTTCTGTCCCTATGTATTCCGCACCAAACGCCTCGGTAATGTAAGTACGCGCCTCTGTTTGAGCTGTTTCTGAGATACGTGTTGAGTCAGTTCTCATATACGTAATAAGACCTACAGTCCCTTGCTTTCCAAGATCTATCCCTTCATACAATTGCTGCGCGAGCATCATTGTTTTCTTTGCTCGCATGTTTAACTTACGAGCTGCCTCTTGTTGCAAGGAAGATGTTGTAAACGGTAATGCAGGATTACGTTTTCGCTCTTTTCGCGTTACATTTTCAACTGAAAACGCATTATCTTTCATCTGTTCAATTATTTCATTCACTTGCGTTTCATTCGTTAATTGAACTTTTTCACCATCTACACCGTAAAAACTTGCTTCAAATGTGTCTTTCCCTTTCACAAATTCTGTCTTAATTGTCCAGAATTCTTCAGGCTCAAAGATTTGAATTTCTTTTTCACGTTCGATAATTAAACGAACTGCTACAGATTGTACGCGTCCTGCACTTAATCCTTTTTTTACTTTCTTCCATAATAAAGGACTAATATTGTAACCAACAAGACGATCTAGTATACGCCTTGCTTGCTGTGCATCTACTAAATCCATATTAATCGCACGAGGATGTTTAAATGATTCTTTTATTGCATCTTTTGTAATCTCATTAAACACAACTCGGCAATCTGATTCAACGTCCACATTTAACGTATTGGCTAAATGCCAAGCAATCGCTTCCCCTTCGCGGTCTGGATCGGCCGCGAGATAGACTTTCTTTGCTTTTTTGGCCGCTGATTTTAAATCTTTTAAGACGGGACCTTTACCACGAATGGTAATATACTTCGGGGTGAAGTTGTTCTTTACTTCTATCCCCATTTGGCTTTTAGGTAAATCGCGAACGTGTCCCATAGACGCGACAACTTTGTATTTTTTCCCTAAATATTTCTCAATGGTCTTCGCCTTAGAAGGCGACTCCACGATTACGAGGTAATCTGACATGCTAGTGCCTCCTTAAGAGGTGGATTCAAGTCTTCATCAATCTTATTGATTTCTCTTGTTTTTGTCAATCAAGAATGAATATACCATACAGTGCCTATCTACCATTTGTCAATAATTGTTTAATAAAAACATAAAAATATAAAGTTAATTTAAAACTTCTTCCAAGATATCTTCTGCATTTCTTACTAGTTTTGCTCCTTGTTGAATCAGATGATTCGTTCCTGATGCACTATCTATAAATATAGGTCCAGGAAGTGCAAATACCTCTCTATTTTGCTCTAAAGCAAGGTCCGCAGTAATAAGTGTTCCACTTCTTGATTTCGCTTCTACAACTAAAACACCCTTACTTATACCACTAATAATCCGGTTCCTTTTTGGAAAATACCATTTTTTCGGTGCATAGTGCGGCGGATACTCTGTTAATAACAATATATATTCATTCCACGTTTCATATAAATGTCTATTCTCTTTTGGATACATATACGATAATCCATGTCCTAGTATTGCAATAGTCGGGCAATGCCGTCTTACTGTAATTTCATGAGACATTGTATCTATCCCTCTTGCAAACCCACTGACAATAAGCCATTCCCTTTCTAATAATGGGTGTAAAATAAATTTTAAACTCTCATGTCCATATAAAGTCGGTTCTCTCGTTCCAATAACCGCCAATTTATTCGATTTATTGAGAAAATACTTCTCTCCTTTTCCATATAATACAAATGGGGGATCTTGTATTTCACGTAATAATTGTGGATAATCTTCATCCCATATACTCATATAAAAAATTCGATTTTTCTCTAAATAAGATATATATTGCGAGAGATTTGAACTTTGAAGAAAATTTACTAATTCTGAAGATTTTTTCGAGGATATTCCAGTGTAGTATTCCATTTGTTTCGTATTAAAAGTGTATATTCCCTTCAATTCAGGATCGACATATAGTAGTCTTTCCATCGCCTTCCAATGATCTGCTAAAAAATAATGAAGATGTAATAATCGTTCTCTTTTCATCTTAATTCTCCTTACCCATAATTTTTATTATGTAAACAAGAATTGCGTAAAAAGACACCTTCAAGCAAGAAGGTGTCTTTCAACAGATTAGTAGTTTTTACAAGTCTCAAATAGCCCTTTTTCTTTTAAGACAGAGATTAGCGTTTCGCCCATAACCGCTGGAGTTTCCGCTACTTTAATACCACAAGCTTCCATCGTTTTAATCTTTTCTGCAGCAGTTCCTTTACCACCAGAAATGATTGCACCAGCATGGCCCATACGTTTGCCAGCAGGCGCTGTTTGGCCACCAATGAAGCCTACAACAGGTTTTGTCATATTAGCTTTCACCCATTCAGCCGCCTCTTCTTCCGCTGTACCACCAATTTCACCAATCATAATTACAGCATGTGTTTCTTCATCTTCATTAAATGCTTTTAACGCATCTATAAAGTCCGTACCGTTAACTGGGTCCCCGCCGATACCTACAGCAGTAGATTGGCCAATACCTTCTTGTGTTAACTGATGTACAGCCTCATACGTTAATGTACCAGAGCGAGATACGATACCTACATGGCCTTTTTTATGAATGTACCCTGGCATAATACCAATTTTACATTCATCAGGCGTAATAACACCAGGACAGTTTGGTCCAAGTAAACGTGTATGTTTACCTGCCATATATCTCTTTACATTTACCATATCTAATACAGGAATACCTTCAGTAATACATACTACTAAATCGATTTCTGCATCAACTGCTTCCATAATTGCATCAGCCGCAAAAGCGGGTGGAACGTATACAACTGAAGCGTTTGCGCCTGTTGCTTTCACTGCATCTTCTACAGTATCAAATACTGGTACACCTTCAATATCAGTGCCACCTTTACCTGGCGTTACACCACCGACAATTTTCGTACCGTATTCAATCATTTGTTTTGTGTGGAATAAACCTTGAGAACCTGTAATACCTTGAACAATAACTTTTGTATCTTTATTAACTAATACGCTCATTTTTCTCCCCCGCTTTCTATTAGCCCACTAGTGAAACAATTTTTTGTGCACCGTCTGCCATAGATTCTGCTGCAACAATATTTAAGCCAGACTCATTTAAAATTTTCTTACCTAACTCTACGTTTGTACCTTCAAGACGTACAACTAAAGGCAATTCAAGACCTACTTGTTTCGTCGCTTCAATAACACCTTCTGCGATAACATCACACTTCATAATGCCACCAAAAATGTTAACGAAGATACCTTTTACATTTTTGTCAGAAAGGATAATTTTGAATGCTTCTGTAACTTTTTCAGCTGTTGCACCGCCACCAACATCTAAGAAGTTAGCTGGATCGCCATGGTAATGTTTAATGATATCCATTGTAGCCATCGCTAAACCTGCACCATTAACCATACAACCGATATTTCCATCTAAAGGAATGTAGTTTAGGTCATATTTAGAAGCTTCAATTTCTTTTGAATCTTCTTCATCAAGATCACGAAGTTCTAAAATGTCTTTATTGCGATATAAAGCATTAGAATCAAAGTTTAATTTCGCATCTAATGCCATAACTTTACCGTCACCTGTTGTAACAAGTGGATTGATCTCCGCGATAGAGCAATCTTTTTCGATAAACGCACGGTATAAGCCCATCATAAACTTCACAGCTTGTCCTACAAGCTCTTTTGGAATATTGATGTTAAACGCGATTCGGCGCGCTTGGAAGCCTTGTAAGCCTACTGCTGGATCAATATATTCTTTAAAGATCTTTTCAGGTGTTTGCTCTGCTACTTCTTCAATTTCTGTTCCACCTTCTTCAGATGCCATTAAAACAACTTGAGAAGTTGCACGATCTAAAACTAGACCAACATAATATTCTTTTTTAATATCGCAACCTTCTTCGATAAGTAAGCGTTTTACTTCCTTACCTTCAGGACCTGTTTGATGTGTCACAAGTGTAGTTCCTAAAATGCTCTCTGCATATGTACGAACTTCATCTAAATTTTTTGCAACTTTTACTCCGCCAGCTTTGCCGCGTCCACCAGCGTGAATTTGTGCTTTTACTACACATACATCCGTTCCTAATTCTTTCGCTGCTTCTACAGCTTCTTCTACTGTAAATGCAACCTTCCCGTTCGGAACGCTAACCCCATAGCTTTTAAGGACTGCCTTACCTTGGTACTCATGGATATTCATGGTCCCATCCTCCCCTGTTTTCCTGTTTTACTCGAAAAGTTTTTAAATGTTTAAAAAACATTACATTGCCATTGTATAAGATGATTGGCACGCTGTCTACAATAAAGTGTCAGAAAACTGAAATCGCTTTATTCTTTTTTAAAAATAATAATGTTCATATACCAAAATAAAAAATAAGCTGCATATTCGCAGCTTATTTATGAATCGTATCTTTAATTGGTGCAAACGATTTGCGATGTTCTTCTAATACTCCATGCGCTTCAATCGCTTCTAAATGTTGTTTTGTGCCATATCCCATATGTTGTTCAAATCCATATGCAGGATACTTTTCTCCAAGCTCTTTCATCATACGATCTCTCGTTACTTTCGCAATAATGGATGCAGCTGAAATAGAAATACTTTTCGCATCACCTTTAATAATGGATGTTTGCGGAATTGGTGTAGGAAGTTTCATCGCATCAATTAATAAATGTTCTGGTGCACAAGATAAATTCGCAACAGCATCTAACATCGCTTGTTTCGTCGCTTGATAAATATTTATCTCATCAATAACTTGTGGTGATACAATTCCAACTCCAATTGCAATTGCTTGTGCTTTAATTTCATCATAAAAACGCTCTCGCTTCGCCTCACTCAGCTTTTTCGAGTCATTTAACCCTGGAATATAAAAATCTTCCGGAAGGACAACAGCTGCCGTCACGACAGGCCCAGCTAGCGGCCCACGCCCTACTTCATCTATACCTGCAATAAATGTGAGCCCTTTTTCACGTAATGCAATCTCATACTTGGACATTTCGAAAAACTTTTCTTTTTCTTTCTGCGCTAACTCTTTTTGTTTATGCCACTTCAAAATGAGCTTTTGTACCCCTTTTCGCTCATCTTTCATTAATATTTGAAAGCGGTCGTCCTCTTCACTCATAATTTTTTGCAGTAAATGTTCCGCTTCTTGAATAGTCACTTTTTGCATTCACGCACACTCCTTTTATATACAAAAAAGAAAAGACGTACAAACGCACGTCTTATACTTCTTCTACTTTTTCAACACCTTCTACTTGCTCCGCAAACTCTTCTGGTGTTTCAAACGTCATTTTCCCAAGTTTCCCACCACGAAGCTCACGAAGTATAAGCTCAGATGTTTTATCATAATCAATCATTCCGCCGCCCATTAAACAGCCTCTATTTTTTCCAATTGCATCGAATAACTCCACAATATCTTCTGGAATTTCATTTAAATTATATCGATCTTTCAAACGTTCTGGATAATGTTTTTCCATAAAACGTAAAGCGTAAACAGCAACATCTTGTAAATTTAAAATTGAATCTTTAATTGCGCCTGTTGTCGCTAAACGAAGACCCACTAATTGATCTTCAAATTTAGGCCATAAAATACCCGGTGTATCTAACAGTTCCATTTCCTTCCCAACTTTAATCCATTGTTGAGCTGTTGTTACACCAGGACGATCTCCTGTTTTAGCAATATTTTTCTTCGCCAACTTATTAATTAACGTAGATTTACCAACATTCGGTATACCTACAATTAATGCACGAATTGCTCTCGGTCTAATACCTTTTGCAACCATTTTATCAAATTTTTCTTTCACCAACACTTTACAAGCCGCTGCAATTTCCTTCATACCTTGTCCAGCTTGTGCGTTAATTGAAATTGCCATTTGGCCTTTTTCTTTAAAATATGCAATCCACTGCTTTGTTAAACGATCATCCGCCATATCCGCTTTATTTAAAACAACAAGCCTCGGCTTATGTGTAATAATCTCATCGATCATTGGATTTCGAGAAGATAAAGGTAATCGAGCATCTACAAGCTCAATTACAACATCAATTAACTTTAATTTTTCTGTTACTTGGCGTCTAGCCTTTGCCATATGTCCCGGGAACCATTGAATTACCATGTTGCCACCTTCTTTTTCTTTTATTTCACAATACGAGCATCTTTTAACGGCCAATATAGTATATTTGCTTTTCCAATCACTTGGTCCATTGCAATTGTACCAATCGAACGGCTATCTTTACTAAAACGACGATTATCGCCTAAAACAAATAATTGACCTTCTGGAACAGTTTTCTTCCCTGTCATTTCTTCAAGAGTAAAATCATATGTAAGCGGTCCGTCAGCAATTTGTTTTTTTTGCTTGTCTAAATACGGCTCCTCATAAGCCTTTCCGTTAACATATAGTTTATCATTACGATACTCTATTTCATCGCCTGGCAGGCCGATAATGCGCTTAATATAATCTTTATCTTCCGTTGCTCGGAATACGATAATATCAAATCGTTTCGGATCTCCTATGTGATAACCAATTTTATTGACAATCATTCGATCGCGATCATGTAAAGTAGACGCCATCGATACTCCATCTACGAGAATTGGAGCAAAGAAAAACTGTCTAATAACACCCGCTAATACAACAGCAATCAAAATTGCTTTGATCCATTCCCAAAGTGAACTCTTTTCTTTTTTCATGCATTTCCCCTCCACGATTATGTAAGCTGCTCGTATTATATCAAAATTTTATATAGATTGGAAAAAGGGAGCTTGTGTATTTACAAGCTCCCATACATGTCTTATCGAATTTCTTTAATACGTGCTTTTTTACCGCGAAGGTTACGTAAGTAGTATAACTTAGCACGACGTACTTTACCACGACGAAGTACTTCAAGTTTCGCGATTCTTGGCGTGTGAACTGGGAATGTACGCTCAACACCTACACCGTAAGAAATCTTACGAACTGTGAATGTTTCACTGATTCCGCCACCACGACGTTTAATTACAACACCTTCGAAAAGCTGAATTCTTTCACGAGTTCCCTCAACTACTTTTACGTGTACACGTAAAGTGTCTCCAGGACGGAATGAAGGAAGGTCAGTTTTTAATTGGCCTTGAGTAATTTCTGCGATTAATTGTTGCATATTAAATTCTCTCCTTTAAACAGATGCTCTTATAAAGTCTTAATAAATTACAGCGGAACATCGTTAATACGGCCACTGATTTCAGTAGCACAAGTGTTATAATAGCATATTGCTAGGACTGTTGCAATAGAAAATATATCAAGCCCTTACTTGTCTTCTTTAATTTGTTCTAGCCATTTCGCTTCTTGCTTAGATAATTTTCGTTCTTCCAGTAAATCCGGTCTACGCGTGTACGTACGACGTAGTGATTCTTTGTGTCGCCATTCATCAATATTTTTATGATTTCCTGACATTAGTACATCCGGTACCTTCATACCACGAAAATCAGCTGGACGTGTATAATGAGGATGTTCTAATAAACCTGTACTAAACGAATCCTCGACTTGTGAAGCATGATTTCCTAGCACTCCCGGGAGGAGACGCACGACACTATCCGTAATAACCATAGAGGCTAACTCTCCGCCGGTTAATACGTAGTCACCGATAGAAATTTCATCCGTTACGAGATGCTCACGAATTCGTTCATCGTACCCTTCATAATGACCACACACAAAAATAACATGCTCTTCTTCAGCAAGTTCTTCTGCCTTCTTCTGCGTAAAACGCTCTCCTTGTGGACACATTAGGACAACTCTCGGTTTACGGTCTGTTTCCTTCGTTAACTCTTCCACTGCATCAAAGATAGGCTGGGGGGTTAATACCATCCCAGCGCCACCACCATACGGATAATCATCTACGCTATTATGCTTACTCGTTGTATAATCGCGGAAATTGACAACACGAAGCTCTACCGCTTCTTTTTCTTGCGCTTTCTTTAAAATTGAAGATCCAAACACACCCGTAAACATATCTGGAAACAATGTTAAAATGTCAATTTTCATTATAATAGCCCTTCCATTACATGAATGGTTACTAATTTATTCTCAATGTTAACTTGAAGTACAACATCATCAATATAAGGAATTAATAGATCTTGACCTTTTGGACGTTTAATTACCCAAACATCATTTGCACCAGGAGATAAAATTTCTTTTATTGTTCCTAACGCTTCTCCTTCTTCCGTTACAACACTGCAACCAATAATTTCATGGTAGTAGTATTCGCCTTCAGCTAGTTCACCTAACTGCTCTTCTGGTACTTTTATTAAAGAACCTTTAAACTTCTCTGCTTCATCTACATTGTTGTATCCTTCAAATGTTAATAGATCAAATGTCTTATGTTGACGATGAGAAGTTACTTTCACTGGAAGGTAGTCTGTACTTTTCTCATTACTTATGTATAACGTGTTTCCTACTTTATATCGCTCTTCTGGAAAATCAGTACGAGAAATAACACGTATTTCTCCTCTTACGCCATGAGTATTTACAATTTTCCCTACGTTAAACCATTTTGTCATAAATAGTATGTCACCCCTGGTTTCTATATAAATTAAGCATCTCCATTTCACATATGGAACATGCAACTTCTCTTTAAATGTTAAAAAAGGGAGAGGAAATAACTCCTCGCCCTTTTTACGTTTATTGAATTTCCAGTGTTACTTTTTCATCATTATGATGTCCCACTGAATACAAGAGCATTCGAATTGCTTTCGCAACTTTCCCTTGCTTTCCAATGACTTTTCCAACATCCTCAGGATGTACAGTTAATCGATACTTTATCTCTCCGTTGTAAAGTTCCTGTGTAACTTTTACATCTTCAGGATGATCGACAAGAGGCTTGACAATCGTCTCGACTAACTTCTTCATAGTCATTGCCTCAATTACTTACCTTGTTTAGATAAGTGGAATTTCTCCATGATACCTTGGTTAGAGAATAAGTTACGAACTGTATCAGATGGTTTAGCACCATTTCCTAACCATTTTAATGCTGCTTCTTCGTTGATCTTAACTTCAGCTGGTTGAGCAACCGGATTGTAAGTACCGATTTCCTCAATGAAACGTCCGTCACGAGGAGAACGAGAATCTGCAACAACTACACGATAGAAAGGAGTTTTTTTAGCTCCCATACGTTTTAAACGAATTTTAACTGCCATTTATAAAGCACCTCCGAATTTATTTCACACAGATAATTATATTAGCAAAAAGACTATTACTTTGTAAAGTATTTTTTCTTAACAGAGCCATCTTTTTTCCTTACATGAATGGAAACTTCAATCCACCTAGTCCTTTTTTCTTACCTTTTTGCATTCCCGTCATCGTTTTCATCATCTTTTTCATATCATCAAATTGCTTGATTAAACGATTGATTTCTTGTACCGTTGTACCGCTACCTTTGGCAATGCGCTTTTTGCGACTAGCATTGATTATTTCCGGTTGTTCTCGCTCTAATTTAGTCATAGAACGAATAATTGCCTCAATATGCCCAATTTGTTTTTCATCAACTTGCGCATTTTTCAGCCCTTTAATTTTATTTGCACCAGGAAGCATTCCTAACAATTCATCAAGCGGTCCAAGTTGACGCACTTGTCCAAGTTGTTCTAGGAAATCGTCAAGCGTAAACGAAAGCGTACGCATTTTTTGCTCAAGTTCTTTTGCTTTCTCTTCATCAACTGTAGCTTGCGCTTTTTCAATTAATGTTAAGACGTCTCCCATCCCTAAAATACGGGATGCCATACGCTCTGGATGGAACGCTTCAATCGCATCTAGTTTTTCACCCATACCAGCAAATTTAATCGGTGTATTTGTTACCGCCTTAATAGATAATGCCGCACCACCGCGCGTATCACCATCTAATTTCGTTAATACAACACCTGTTAAACCTAACTGTTCATGGAAACTTTGTGCAACATTTACCGCGTCTTGTCCCGTCATCGCATCGACAACAAGGAAAATTTCATCCGGTTTCGCAACTTCTTTCACTTTCGCTAATTCATCCATTAGTTCTTCATCAATATGCAGGCGACCTGCTGTATCAATTAAAACATAATCATGATGATCTTCTTTTGCTTTTGCAATCGCTTGTTTCGCAATTTCAACAGGACTTACTTGATCTCCTAAAGAGAATACAGGCATGTCCAATTGCTTCCCTAATGTTTCAAGCTGTTTAATCGCTGCTGGACGGTAAATATCCGCTGCAACAAGCATTGGTTTACGATTATGCTTTTTACGAAGCAAATTCGCAAGCTTACCTGTCGTCGTTGTTTTACCCGCACCTTGCAGACCAACCATCATTATAACAGTCGGTGGCCTATTAGCAACAGCAATTTTGCTTTGCTCTCCGCCCATAAGTTCTGTAAGTTCTTCCTGTACGACTTTAATTACTTGTTGTCCAGGTGTCAAACTTGTCATTACATCTTGTCCGACAGCACGTTCAGACACACGCTTTACAAAATCTTTTACTACTTTAAAGTTAACGTCCGCTTCTAAAAGAGCTAGACGAACTTCTCTCATCATTTCTTTCACATCGGCTTCAGAAACTTTTCCTTTGCCGCGGATTTTTTGCATTGTCTGTTGAAGTCGGTCGGCTAATCCTTCAAATGCCATATTGCCGCCCTCCTAATCTAATTTTTCGATAGCTTCAACAACTTGTTTCATTTCTTCATTCACATGCTCTTCTTCGCTGATTAGCTGTTTTAGCTTTGCAACAAGTCGCTGTCGCTCTTGAAACTTTTGAAGTAATACTAATTTATCTTCATATTCTTCAAGCATCGCTTCAGTCCGTTTAATGTTATCATACACGGCTTGGCGACTTACATCAAATTCTTCCGCAATTTCACCAAGAGATAAATCATCTAGATAATAAAGCGACATATAACTTCTTTGTTTTTGCGTTAACAACGATTGATAAAAATCAAATAAATAGTTCATTCTCGTTGTTTTCTCGAGCATGTTGGATCATCCTTTGTTAAGTGATTTCCCTTTACATGAATTAGTTTACATGGAGTACAAAAGAGTGTCAAGTTTTTTTCTTAACATCACATATTTTTATAGAAAAAGAAGCGGAAAATACCGCTTCTTTCACTTACACTTCTTCTGTTTCTACTAAGTTCGCAAATAAACCATACACATATTGTTCTGGATCAAACTGCTGCAAGTCATCCATTTGCTCTCCTAATCCAACGAATTTCACCGGTACATCCATTTCGTTACGAATCGCTAATACAATACCACCTTTAGCAGTTCCATCTAACTTCGTTAAAACAATACCAGTAACATTCGTTGCTTCACGGAATGTCTTCGCTTGACTTAAACCGTTTTGTCCTGTTGTTGCATCAATAACAAGTAATACTTCGTGAGGAGCCCCCGGTACTTCACGCTCAATTACACGCTTCACTTTCTCTAACTCTTTCATTAAGTTTACTTTATTTTGTAAGCGTCCTGCTGTGTCACATAGTAATACGTCTACTTTACGTGCTTTCGCGGCTTGTACAGCGTCATACATAACCGCCGCTGGATCAGATCCTGACCCTTGTTTAATCACTTCTACACCAACGCGATCGCCCCATACTTCTAATTGTTCAATCGCTCCTGCGCGGAATGTATCTCCTGCCGCCAATAGGACAGACTTACCTTCTGATTTGAATTTATGTGCTAGTTTACCAATCGTCGTCGTTTTCCCTACGCCGTTAACACCGACAAATAAAACAACTGTTAATTGATCCTCTTGCATATTAATTTCGTTACTAAACTCACTGTCGCCTTTGTAAATTCCTACTAACTTTTCTGAAATAACAGCTTGTACTTCTTTTGGATCTTGGATGTTACGACGTTGCACTTCTTCTTTCAATTGATCAATTAATTCCATTACCGTCGAAACTCCGACATCTGCACCAATTAAAATTTCTTCTAATTCCTCAAAGAAATCTTCATCTACTTTACGATAACGATAAACTAAATCATTTACTTTATCTGCAAACGAATTTCTCGTTTTTTCTAATCCATGTTTAAATTTCTCTGTTACCGTATCTGTTTGTTTTGAAATTTTTTCTTTTAATTTTTTAAAAAAACTCATACTGTCCCATCCTTCCTAATTACTTGCAACTAGTTCTTCTCCATCATCCAAACGAACCGAAACAAGTTTAGATACCCCTGACTCTTGCATTGTTACACCGTACAATACGTCAGACTCTTCCATTGTACCTTTTCTATGTGTAATAACAATAAACTGTGTCTCATCACTAAATCTCTTTAAATACTGCGCAAAACGGGCAACATTCGCCTCATCAAGAGCCGCCTCTACCTCATCTAATACACAGAATGGGACTGGGCGCACTTTTAAAATACCGAATAACAGCGCAATTGCTGTTAAAGCACGCTCCCCACCAGAAAGTAAACCTAAGTTTTGCAGTTTCTTCCCTGGCGGTTGCGCTACAATATCAATACCAGTATTTAATAAGTCCTCTGGATTCGTCATGACTAAATCCGCTCTACCGCCTCCAAATAATTCAGAGAATACCGATTGAAACTCCATTCGAATTCCTTCAAACGTAGTAGAAAAACGTTTTTTCATTTCTTCATCCATTTCGGTAATAAGTTGGTGCAATGTCGCTTTCGCTTCTTCTAGGTCATCTTTTTGCTCTAGTAAGAATGTATGACGCTCTGCTACACGCTCATACTCTTCAATTGCCCCTAAGTTCACTGTGCCTAGCTCTTCGATGGATAATTTAATTAGTTTCACCTTTTTACGTGCATCCTCTGCAGGCATCATCATTGTATACTTCAGTTTTGCTGCTTCAAATGAAATCGTATATGTTTCACGTAAATGTTGTAATCTATTTTCTAACTCTACATCAAGTCGGTTTATTTTTACTTCTTGATTTTTCAGCATCTCAAGAATGTATTTATGTTTACCTGTTGTTTCTTTCAGATTACGTTCTAAATGTTCTACTCTCTCTTGTAACGATACGCGTTGTTCACGACGAGAGCGAATTAACTCTGAAGTTTGATTACGATCATATGCTTTCTTCTCAATCATATTCGTAATCTGTTCTTCACCACTTGAATTAGATGTCATTTCTTGTTTTAAGAATGCTAAATCCTCTTTCGTTTTGACAAGCGTTGCATCCGTTTCTTCTTTTTCCTTCGTCAATCGTTCAACTTTTTCTTTTTGATTAGATAAGCGTTGTTGCTTTTCAGCCGCCAACACTTTTAACTCAGTCATTTCTTTTTGCACTTTTTCCTTCGAAGAATGCTGCTCACTTTTTTGTTTTGTTAAAGCGACAATTTTGCTATCTAATTCCGTAATCTCCGCTTGAAGCGTTGCTAAAATCTTTTCTAGCTCTTCTTTACGTCCTTGTATTTTCACTTGATCTTGTAAGAATCCTTCAATCTCTAAATCGTAAATAGATAAACGATCATTAATACGATGTTCTTCTAATTCTAAGCGACTAATTTCTTCTCTTAATTTCTGTTCATCTACACGCTCTGCTTCTACACTTTGCCTTAGTTCCCGTATTTTCACTTCTTTTTCTTGAATCTCTTGCTTTACTGCTTTAACAAAGTTTTCTAACTTTGTCGTTTTTTCTTCCATATCAGTTAACTTGTTCGTCCACTCTTCTAGCTCACGTTGACGTCCTAATAAAGAAGATTTCGCCTGTTTTACCGCTCCACCAGTCATAGAACCACCAGGGTTCACTACATCACCTTCGATTGTTACAATGCGATAACGGTATTGCAATTGTTTCGCCAACTCATTCGCCCCACGTAAATCTTTCGCAACAATAACAGTACCTAATAAATTTGAAACTACATTTTCATATTTATTGTTATATTGCACAAGTTCTGCCGCCACACCTACAAACGATGGGTGTTGATTTACAATACGTAATTGTTCAAATGATAACGATCTACTTTTAATAACAGCTTGTGGTAAAAACGTTGCTCGCCCATGTTTATTTTGTTTTAAAAACGTAATTGCATTACGAGCATGTTCTTCTTTTTGTACGACAATATGCTGCATCGCTGCACCTAGAGCAATTTCCATTGCAATTTCATATTCTTTCGGTACCGTTAGCAGTTCTGCAACAGCACCCTCGATACCTTGCAACCTATCTTCTCTAGCTTTTAATACTTCACGTACCCCTTGATAGAAACCAGAGTAATCCTCTTGCATCTCTTCTAGCATTTCTTTTCGAGAACGTGCCTGTTGTACAAATTGATACGCTTGATACAGTTTTGTTTCATTTTCACTATACTGCGTCTTGCATTTCCCAAGTGCCGCTTCTGTCTTTTGTATATTCGAAAGGATACCAGCTACTTTTTCTTTTACTTGTTCATAACTTTCCACAAGTTTCGTCTTTTTCGCTGTAATTTCCATGCGTATTTCTACATATTTCGCATTTTCTTCATCGAGGCGTTCATTTTTTGAGTTTTGTTGTTTAGATTGTTCTTCAATCATAGATAACTCATTACGATGACTAGCTTGTTGATTTAAAAGTTCAATATAGTCACCTTTTAAATTCTCAATTTGTTCCTCTAAATTGTCAGCAAAAGTTGCAAGCAGTAGCTCATTATCATGCAATTTCGTCTCCAACTCTTTTACTTGATTTACAAATTGCATCAACACTTCTGTACTGGATTCAATTTCACCATCATAACTTGTAGCTTTCTCTGTTAATTCAACAATTAACTGTTCGAGTTGTGCACAATGCGTCGTTGCATTTTGTTTTCTCTCTTTTAATAACTCACGCTGTCCTTCTAACTTTTCTAGCTCTTTACTAGAAAGAAGCAGCACTTCTTGTAAGGAATCTACAGACTCATCTACTGCTTGTAATTGTCCTCGTAATTCCTCAAGCTCTTCTTCACCTTTTTGTAAATGCGTTGACATTTTAGCTTCTTCGTTTTTATTATGCCCAAACTGATTTCGAAGCGCTTCCCATTTCTCATGTAATTCTTCAATTTCATGTACAATAAGCGCCGCTTCTACTTTCTCTAATTCTTCTTTTTTCTCGAGATAATCTTTCGCAATAGAAGCTTGTCTTTCTAAAGGTTCTACTTGACTACTTAATTCGTGAATGATATCTTGTACACGATTTAAGTTTTCTTGTGTGTCTGCTAATTTCACTTCAGCTTTCTTTTTACGAAGTTTGTATTTCAGCACTCCCGCAGCTTCTTCAAATACACCACGACGTTCTTCTGATTTACTACTTAAAATCTCTTCAACTTTCCCCTGGCTAATAATCGAAAAAGCTTCTCTTCCCATACCAGAGTCCATAAATAAATCGATAATATCTTTCAATCTACATGATTGTTTATTAATATAAAAATCACTATCACCAGAACGAGATACACGACGCGTTACACACACCTCATTATATTCAATCGGTAAACGTTGATCTTCATTATTTAAAGTTATTGTTACTTCAGCAACATTAACTGCTCTTCTCGTATCACTGCCTGCAAAAATAATATCCTCCATCTTTGCACCACGTAATGATTTTGCAGATTGTTCACCAAGTACCCAGCGAATCGCATCAGTAATATTACTTTTCCCACTTCCATTAGGTCCTACTACGGAAGTTACACCTGGGACAAAATCAACAGATACACGCTCAGCAAAAGACTTAAACCCTGCTATTTCTAATCTTTTTAAAAACACGAAAGGCCTTCCTCCTATTCTCCGTTGTTATAACTGTTGTCTATACAAAAACAAGCTATTATACGGATTTCCCTTCCCTTTATTCACAAACAAAAAGAAAGTTTCATTCTATGCATAAGGAATCCCCCTCATTCAAAGGGGGATTCCTTATAGTTGTTCTTTTAATTTTTTCAATGCTTCTGCAGCAGCTTGTTGCTCTGCTTCTTTTTTCGACTTGCCACTACCAAGACCTAAAGCCACGTTATTTAACGTAACACGTGACACAAATTCTCGATTGTGGGCCGGTCCTTTTTCCTGCAAAATTTGATACTCAATATTGCCACTACCATCACGCTGAATCAACTCTTGTAATTGACTCTTATAATCCATCACATGAGAAAAAGCACCTTCATTAATTTTAGGGTATACAATTTCTTTTAAGAAGCCCCATACTGTTTCTAACCCTTGATCAAGATAAAGGGCACCAATAAACGCTTCAAAGACATCCGCTAATAAAGCTGGTCGTTCACGTCCACCTGTCATTTCCTCACCTTTTCCTAATAAAACAAGGCTACCAAATGACAACTCGTTTGCAAAACGAACAAGAGATGGTTCACATACAATAGCTGCACGTAGTTTCGTTAACTCTCCTTCGCTCATTGTCGGATATTTTTGAAACAGATACTGTGACACAGTAAGTTCCAATACTGCATCTCCAAGGAATTCGAGACGCTCATTGTCTTCATGCGGTTTTTTTCGATGCTCATTCACATACGATGAATGCGTAAATGCTTGAATCAATAATTTTTCATCTGAAAACGTAATACCTATCTCTTCTTGAAATACTTTAAACGCTTCACGATATTTTGTTTCGTATTTTTTTTCTCTATGTTTTCGGTACGGCATAAGTCCCTCCAGATATAAGCCGAGAAGCCCCGCTAAAAAAACGGGACTTCACTTAAGCATTATAGATGACTCTCTATGTAAGTCACAGCATCGCCAACAGTAGCAATCTTTTCAGCATCTTCATCAGAAATTTCCATTTCGAATTCATCTTCCAATTGCATTACAAGTTCTACTACATCTAGGGAGTCTGCGCCTAAATCTTCTTTAAAGCTCGCAGCTGGTACTACTTCAGTTTCTTCTACACCTAAACGATCAACGATGATTTTTGTTACACGCTCTAAAACATCTGCCATTCCATTCACCTCCCCTCAAATATTATATTAAATATTGGCCAAAAAAACTAGTTGAAATCAATTCTTTTATTACATTACCATTCCGCCATCAACATTTAACGTTTGCCCTGTAATATATTTGCTTTGATCAGAAGCAAAAAACGTTACAGTATTTGCGATATCTTGCGCTTCACCAAACTGAGCTGCAGGAATTAACTTTAACATTTCGGCTTTTATATTTTCATCTAATATATCCGTCATATCAGTCGCAATAAAACCTGGAGCAATTGCATTTACAGTAATATTACGGCTCGCTAATTCTTTTGCTGATGTTTTTGTTAATCCAATTACACCCGCTTTAGCAGCAACATAGTTTGCTTGTCCTGGATTACCTGTCACCCCAACAACAGAAGCGATATTAATAATACGTCCATGACGCTGGCGCATCATGTATCGAGATACTGCCTTCGTACATAAGAATACACCTTTTAGGTTTGTATTAATAACTGTATCCCATTCTTCTTCTTTCATACGCATTAATAAATTATCTTTTGTTACACCTGCATTATTTACAAGAATATCAACTTGTCCAAATGTATCTACAGTTTGTTTCACCATATTTGTAACGTCTTCAGCATTTGCAACATCTGCTCTTACTGCAATTGCATCCGAACCTAATTTCTTTATTTCATCAACTACTTCATTCGCCTTTTGCTCATTACCAGCATAATTTACTACAACATTTGCCCCTTGTTTCGCTAAATCAATCGCAATCGCACGACCAATTCCACGTGAAGCGCCAGTTACTAATGCTACTTTCCCTTTTAACATCAGTTTTCTCCTCTCAAATTTGAAATGGTATCTTTTAATGTCTCTTCATCGTATATCGCATATGCTTTCACTGATGAATCAATTGACTTCATAAGCCCAGCAAGTACTTTCCCAGGTCCAATCTCAATAAATGTATCTACCCCTTGATTCACCATGTTTTCAATGGACGGGTACCATAAGACAGGCGAATAGAGCTGTTCAATTAGCTTTTCTTGAATAAGTGCACCACTTGTAATAACGTCTGCTGTTACATTTGCGATAACAGGAATATTCGTATCTTGAATTGTAATTTCTTTTAAGACACTTTGGAACTTCTCCGCTGCTGGCTTCATAAGCGAAGAGTGGAACGGTCCACTTACCTTAAGCGGAATTGCTCTCTTTGCACCATTTTCTTTCGCTCTTTGAGAAGCAATCTCAACTCCTTGCTTTGTTCCAGAAATCACAATTTGCTTCGTACTATTCATATTAGCGATTTGCACTGCATATCCTTCACTTGTTACTTCTTCTGTAACTTGTTTCAGCATATGTGGATCAGCACCTAAAATAGCCGCCATTGCACCTTCTCCACCAGGAACAGCTTCTTCCATATATTCCCCACGTTTTCTTACAGCATATACAGCGTCTTCAAAAGTTATTGCACCCGCTGCTACAAGAGCGCTATATTCACCTAAACTATGCCCTGCAACAAAGTCTGGTGTAATATCATACTCTTTCAAAGCTGTCAAAATAGCAAAACTCGTTGTTAATAAGGCAGGCTGTGCATTTGTCGTTAACGTAAGCTTTTCCTGCGGCCCTTCAAAAATCACTTCTGAAAGTGAATCTTGCAACACCTCATCTGCTTTCGCAAACACATTTGCAACCTCTTTATTATTCTCCGCTAACTGTTTACCCATTCCAACTGCCTGTGAACCTTGGCCCGGAAAAAGAAATGCTAGTTTTCCCATTTCAAATCCTCCTCTTATTGGAGTGGCTCTTTCTCCATTACGCTTGAAATAGTAGGAATAACTTCTTTCGCTACCATTTCTCTCGTTTGACGAATCGCACTAAATATTGATTGGTCATTGGAAGAACCGTGAGCCTTAATGACTGGAGCTTTCAATCCAAATAATGCCGCTCCTCCATACTCCGAATAATCCATTTTATCTTTTAATACCATAAGTTTTGGCTTTAATACCGCTGCTGCTAATTTGCTCGTAAGCGAACTCATTAACTGCTCTTTTAACATAGAAAATAACGCAAGTGCTGTTCCTTCTAATGATTTTAGCGCTACATTCCCTGTAAAACCATCACATACAACAACATCTGCTACACCTTGCAATAAATCTCTTGATTCAACGTTCCCAACGAAATTAATTGGGGCATCCTTAAGCATTGCAAAGACTTGTTTTGAAAGCTCGTTCCCTTTGCCATCCTCTGTTCCAACGTTCAAAAGTCCAACGCGAGGATTTTTAATTCCTCTTACTTTCTCAGCGTATACAGATCCCATTACTGCATATTGATATAAATGAATTGGTTTTGCATCAACGTTCGCTCCAACATCTAACATAACAAAACCTTCTCCATCAACCGTTGGCATTGTAGGGGATAAAGCTGGTCGCTCAATTCCTTCCATACGACCTACAACGAATAATCCAGCCGCCATTAAAGCTCCTGTACTACCAGCTGATATACAAGCATCCGCTACGCCGTCTTTCACTTGCTGCGCTGCTAGTACCATTGAGGCTTGTTTTTTTCGTCGAACCGCTCTTACTGGTTCATCTGTCGATTCGATTTTTTCATCTGTATGAAGTATAGTAATTCGTTCTTCACTCGTTAAGTATTGACGAATTTCCTCTTCTTTCCCTACTAACGTAATATGTAAATCAGAATATTCCTTAATAGCTTTCATTGCTCCTAATACGACAGCCTTTGGAGCATGATCGCCGCCCATTGCATCTATTGCGATTTTCATAAGTTGTTACCTTCCTCACTATAATTACTAGATCGATACATTTCAAAAGTGCCTGTAAAAACAAGTTCTTCTCCAACAAAGCTACGCACTTTGACAACGGTCCGTCCTTTATCATTCTCTACATCTTCAACGCGCGCTTTTGCAACAACACGCTCTCCTAATTTTACAGGACGAATGTATCGAATGGTAGACTTTGCAGTTAAAGCTAATTCTTCATCAATAACCGCAACAGCTAGTGAGTTTGCTTGTGCAAACAAATGATGCCCACGGGCAATCTGATTTCTTTTAAATACGTGTTCTACCTTCACTTCAAAGATAGAAATCGCATGTCTATCTAATTCTATATCGATAATTTCTCCGACAACCTCTTCTAACGGTAAAGATTTCACATCTTCTTCATGTTGCTTTGTAGCTACATGTTTAATTCTTTCTCTTAATTCAGGAATAGATAATTCCATACGGTCAAGACGTACGGTTTGTATACTCACTTGAAATTTTTCTGCTAAATCTTCATCCGTAATAAAAGGATTCGTTTCTATTGTTTGTTGTAATAATTGTTGTCTTTCTTTTTTACTTCTTCTTTTTTTCATACCGCACCATCCATTTTTATGACTAGGTACTAACAGTAGTATATAATCATTAAAAGTAGAATGCAACAAAAACTTTCGTTGCCTCCCTTTAATCGAGCTTCTCTCCTTGGAACACACCTGTCCCGTCAAGATAAGTACGCAGCGAAGCATACTGATCATTATGCCAAAACGCTTCTGATTCTACTAGTAACGCCGCATCTTGTCTAGCTGTTTCTAACGCTCGATAATCATGTACCATATCAGCAACCTTGAACTCTGGTAAACCACTTTGCTTACTTCCAAAGAAATCTCCAGGACCTCTTAACTCTAAATCTTTTTCTGACAATACAAATCCATCATTCGTTTCGGTCATAATACGCATTCGCTCTTTTCCCGTTTCCGATTTTGGATCCGCGATTAATAAACAATATGATTGTTCACTACCACGCCCAACACGTCCCCTGAGCTGATGGAGCTGCGATAAACCGAAACGCTCTGCATCATAAATAACCATTACAGTCGCATTCGGTACGTTCACACCTACTTCAACAACTGTTGTCGACACAAGAATTTGCACTTTATTTTCACTAAATTGTCCCATTATCTCTTCTTTTTCTTGAGATGAGAGTCTGCCATGCATTAATCCGACTTGACATTTCCCTTGATAATGATGAGTCAGCATACTATGTAAGTCAATCGCATTTTGTACATCAAGTTTCTCAGATTCTTCAATAAGGGGACAAATAACATATGCTTGTCTTCCTTTTTTTATCTCCTTCTCCACAAAACCGAGAACTCGATCTAACATATCATGTTTTGCCCAGTATGTTTCAATTACCTTTCTACCAGCTGGCATCTCATCGATTATAGAAACATCCATCTCTCCAAATGCAGTAATTGCTAACGTACGCGGAATTGGCGTCGCCGTCATAAATAAAACATCCGGACTTTCACCTTTCTCCCTTAAAACTCGTCGCTGCGCTACACCAAATCGATGTTGTTCATCAGTAATAACGAGACCTAACCTATGAAAGATAACTTCATCTTGAATTAAAGCATGTGTTCCAACAAGGATATCTATTTCTCCTTGTTCTAATTTTGCCAAAATCTCTCGACGCCTTACACCTTTAACAGAACTGGTTAACAATTCAACATTCATACCAAAGTGCGAGAACGTCTCTGCAAGCGATTGATAATGTTGCTCTGCTAAAATTTCTGTAGGAACCATTAAAGCACCTTGATAATGTGCTAACTTCGCTGCATAAAGGCCAATCGCTGCAACGACTGTTTTCCCAGAACCTACATCACCTTGCAACAGACGATTCATCCGATAAGGAGATGTCATATCTTTCATAATTTCATCTACTACCCGACGCTGTGCACCAGTTAATGGAAACGGAAGTGCATCAATAAACTCTTGCAATTCTGCTGAAGGAATTTCTTTTTTCGTCCCTTTCGAATTTTCCCTCTCCATTTTCCGTAATGTTTGCATTTTTAGCTGAAATAAGAAAAACTCCTCATATACAAAACGGCGACGTGCTTGTTTTAAATCTTCCTGTCCTGCTGGAAAATGCAACGCCCGAAGCGCTTCATAACGCGGCAATAATTTATATCGACTTAGCAATCCATCAGGTAACACTTCAACTATAGATTCTCCATACTCCTTGAACGCTTGGGCAATAAAACGGCGCATCTGTTTTACTGTAAGTTTCCCTTTCACTGAGTATACAGGCTCTACTTCTTGTTGACGTACAACTGGTCCAAAATGAAGCTCTGATACCGCAATAGTTTGACGGTGCTGATCCCATTTACCAGTAATCGTTACTGTTTCATTTAAATTTAACTTCTGCTTATAGTACGGCCTATTAAAGCATACAGCTGTAATTAAATAACGACCGACGAGGACACGAACCGTAAGACGCGACTTCTTCTTCCCATAATATTGCAGTAAAGGAGCACTATGAACCTTTCCCTCAACTGTTACACGTTCATCGTGCTTTACTTCAGCAAGATCTTTCATCGCATAATCTTCATAACGGTACGGAAAATGTTCTAATAGATGAGAAACTGTATAAATCCCCATCTCGTGTAGTAATTCAGATGTTTCTCCTCCGATTCCCTTTACATCCGTAACAGGAACTTGTACAACTTCATTCAAGATTCTCACGCTCCGTCACATTATTTTCTTTGATTCATTCATACTATTGACATCTGTAATCGCTCTCTTTCACCCTATATATTCTATCATAGGCATTCTTAGAGAAACTACTCAAATCCCTCATAAACAATACGAAAGAAAAGAGCCTCACTATTAGCAGCAAGGCTCTTTTTTATCTTCAATATGCTAGCCTTTTGAATAAAAACTAGTAATAAACTTCATATTACTACTTCTTATCCATTAGCAAGTAAGTAATCCATTTATTTTCAAAACGAATTTCTTCTTATTCTACAGAGAAGATGAACGAATACACCGGTTGGTTTCCAGCATGTACTTCTACTTCTGCATCTTCAAAATTCTCTTCTACAAATGCAACTAACTCAGCTACTTCTTCGTCAGTTGCATCTTCACCTTGTAGAATCGTTACAATTTCAGAATCTTCATCAATAAGTGCTTCTAGTAATTGCTTTGCAGCTCCTACTTTTGCAGCATTTGTTGATACAATTTTTCCATCTGCAATACACATGAAATCATCTTTTTGAATCGCTACACCATCAATTTCCGTATCACGTACAGCATACGTAATTTGACCGGTTTTCACATGAGATAAAGCTTCTTTCATGTTTTCTTCGTTCTCTTCTAACGTTCCAACTGGATTAAATGCTAACATTGCAGCCATACCTTGAGGAACTGTTTTTGAACGAATTACAATCACTTCTTGATCCACAACTGACGCTGCTTGTTCTGCTGCCATCACGATATTTCCGTTGTTCGGTAAAATAATGATTTTTTCAGCATTCGCTTCTTCAATCGCCTTCACAATATCCTCCGTACTTGGATTCATCGTTTGGCCACCTTCGATAACTTTCGTCGCGCCAATGCTCTCAAATAAAGTTTTGATACCAGATCCCATAGCAACAGTTACGATACCGTACGGTTGTTTCTCTTTAGACTGGCTAGTTGGCTCAGGCATCATAGTAGGCTCATCTAATAAAGCAGTATGCTGTTCACGCATATTTTCTACTTTAATCTTAATTAAACTACCATAGCGTTGTCCATAATTCATAGGATCTCCAGGATGTTCCGCATGAATATGAACCTTAACAACCTCATCATCTGATACAACAAGTAGTGAATCTCCGTACACACTAATATCTTTACGGAATTTTTGTTCAGAGAAATTATGTTCTTTCATTTTTTCAGGCTCTAATTTCACCATGAATTCCGTACAATATCCATACTTAATATCTTCTGTACTCAATTGGCTTTGTACACTACGGTGATGTTCTGCGCGTACCATGTCATTCATAGATGGTTGGGCAGACACATTAGAAGAAATCGTTTCTCCTTTTAAGTCAGCTAAAAATCCTTCGTATACAACAACAAGACCTTTACCACCGCTATCTACAACGCCAACTTGTTTTAATACAGGTAATAAATCCGGCGTACGATTTAACGATGCATTCGCTTCTTTCACAACGTCTTCCATAAACAAAACAAAGTCGCGCTGTTTTTTCGCAACTGTCACTGCATATTTACCCGTTTCTCTTGCAACCGTTAAAATCGTTCCTTCAATCGGTTTCATAACCGCTTTGTAAGCCGCTTCTACCCCAGCATCTAAAGCTGCAGCAAAATCAACTGTTGTTAATTCTTCTTTTTGTTCAATGGATTTAGAGAAACCACGGAACAACTGAGATAAAATAACTCCAGAGTTACCACGTGCTCCCATTAATAATCCTTTGGCTAAACTTACGCCGACTTTACCAGCATGCTGTGAAGGATTTGCTTTCACTTCACGTGCGCCTGAAGTCATTGATAAGTTCATGTTTGTACCGGTATCGCCATCTGGAACCGGAAATACGTTTAATGCATCAACAAGCTGAACATTATTTGTTAAATTATTCGCTCCCTGCATGATCATTTGTGATAAACGTTTCCCATCAATTTTTTGAATTGACACAGATTTTCCTCCTTAATGCACATTACAAGTTTATTACTTTAACTCCTTGTACGTAGATGTTTACAGAATCTACTGCTAGTCCTACAGTTTGATCTAATGTATATTTCACTTTCGTCTGCACGTTATGTGCTACTTCTGAAATTTTCGTACCATAGCTCACAATAATATACATATCAATATGTACTTCATCTTCATCTTTACGAACAATAACACCTCTAGTGAAGTTTTCTTTTCGTAAAATGTCTGTTAAACCATCTTTTAACTGATTTTTTGATGCCATACCTACGATACCGTAGCAATCTACTGCGGCACCTCCAGCAATTGTTGCAATTACATCTGTACTAATATCAATTTGACCATACTTCGTTTTAATTTCAATTGACATCTCGTTTCCCCCTTCATAAATGGTGAAAGTGAGCTAGACTACTTTAGTTACTATCATATAATCTTTTTAAAGAAAATTCCATCGTTCTTTCTTTTCACTCTCATATTTTATGTTTTAAATCACATTTTTTATGATGAGCAAAATAGTCCATTGTTATTATACAACATGTACCACTATAATATGTCAAGCAATTTTTCTTGATTTCAACTTTTCATCATCGACATATGGTGTCAAGTAATTTTTCTTGATTTCTTTTTTCTACGGTGTTGCATTCTCTTTTTAGTTGTGTTAAATTATAGTAGTGTTTTTAGCATCGCAAAAAAGACTAACATTGAAAAATTACGTATGGTAAGGTATCAAGGGAGGGAAATATAAATGGCTCGTGTTTGTGCTATCACTGGAAGAAAAGCTCGTTCTGGTAACTCTCGTTCTCACGCAATGAACGCTACAAAACGTAAATGGGGCGCTAACCTTCAAAAAGTTCGCGTACGCATCGACGGAAAAGTTCAACGTGTTTACGTTTCTGCTAGAGCATTAAAATCTGGCAAAATCGAACGTGTTTAATAATAAAAAAAAGAGCCGCTAGGCTCTTTTTTTACTATGACAATGGAAAAAGCACCGGTAATAGGTGCTTTTTTTAATCTTTTTTGAAGGTATTTAACATGGCACGAACAATTCCACCAAGAAATTTAGGTAACTTAATTGTATAAAATCTCATGGTTTCCCTCCTAATCCCCATTACTCCACTTGTTCACTATATGATGTAAGGAGCAAAATTGTTTCTTTAATCAGTGCTTCTTATCACCATTAATATGCCAGAAGTAAATGAAAAAGTACCTTTTTCCTCAACGAGTTCATTACTAATACAAAGTGTTGATCCCCATTCTATTGTTTTATTAGTTAGAGGATACTTAAAACCAAGTAATGTAATCCCTTCTACTATTTCAGTAACCGGCACAAAAGATACATAAGGGAAATTTTTATTTTCTTCAATTATATGTGTACCCACTTTTTTCACGCTTATTTCATTTTTATTGTCTACAATACACATTTCTATCCCTACTTCTAACCCTCTTAAAAGCATCTGTATATTTGCTAAACCGTGATCCAGCCTTCCACCGGTGGCACCAAAAATACGAATCAATGTCGGATTTTGTTCTAACGCCCAGTTAATCGCAATTTCTAAATCTGTTTGATCTTTTTCACGAGGAACAATATGTAAGTCATTTGTTTGCTGGCCCATCCATACTAATTCCTCTTCAGTAACTGAATCGTAATCTCCAAATGCAACAGCTGGAGTAATCCCTCCTTTTAATAGACGATATACTCCTCTATCAACTGCCGCCCACACTACTTTCTCATTTTCATATCGAGAAAAATCTGCACAATATTCCGCAGGTCCCCCCGCTAAAATATGAATAATCATGTTTCCTTCCCCTTCTATTGTAAAAAGGCAATCTGCCATTCGGTAGATTGCCTTTTTACATATTTTTTCTCTATCCTTTATAAATAGTGAAAACTTACTACACTAGCAGTTTCACTAGGATAAAGACTCGTTCATTCATTATCCACGAATGACACGAATTGCTTCACCACGGTCTTTTTGATTGTATACTGCTGATCCAGCTACAAGTACATTTGCTCCTGCTTCAACACAAAGTCGTGCTGTTTCAGTGTTTACACCACCATCAACTTCAATTTCTACTTCTAGATTGCGCTCTTTAACCATTTCTGCCACTTGTTTAATTTTCGGTAATACAGAATGGATAAATTTCTGTCCACCAAATCCAGGGTTTACTGTCATAAGCAATACCATATCGATATCTTCTAATACATGCTCAATCGTCGAAACTGGCGTATGCGGATTTAATACAACTCCCGCTTTAATGCCATGAGACTTAATTAGCTGAATTGTACGATGCAAATGAGGGCACGCCTCTACATGAACAGTAATAATATCTGCTCCCGCTTTTGCGAAAGTCGGGATATAGTTATCAGGATTTTCAATCATTAAATGTACATCTAATGGTAAAGATGTAATTGGACGGATAGCTTCTACAATTAATGGTCCAATCGTAATATTTGGTACGAAATGTCCATCCATTACATCGACGTGAATGTAATCCGCTCCACCTTTTTCTACATCTTTAATCTCTTCCCCTAATTTTGAAAAATCTGCTGATAAGATCGATGGTGCAATTTTAATCATAACTAATACCTCGGCTTTCTCTCTCTAATTTCTTCTACGAATTGTTTGTAATTTTTATAACGATATTCTGTAATCTTCCCTTCTTCAACTGCTGTCTTCACAGCACATTTCGGTTCAGAAAGATGTGTACACCCTCTAAATTTACAGTATTGGCTCGCTTCTTTCAACTCTGGAAAACAATATGTAAGATCTTCTACTTCTATATCTATGAAATCCAGTGAACTAAAACCAGGTGTATCTGCAACTAGTCCGCTTCCAACCGCAATTAATTCCACGTGTCTTGTCGTATGTTTCCCGCGTCCTAAATGCGAGGAAATATCATTCGTTTTCAGTTCTAACTCTGGACGTAAAACGTTAAGCATAGAAGATTTCCCAACACCAGATTGCCCTGCAACGACAGAAATACACCCTTCTAAGAATGGTTTTAAAATATCAATACTTTCCGATGTATTTATAGAAGTAAATAATACATCATATCCCATCTCACGATAGTCATTTGCATAAGATTCAACAGTCTCTCTCATTTTTTCATCCACTAAATCCATCTTACTAATGCAAATAATCGGCTTAATGTTATGATATTCAATCAGCACTAAAAATCGATCTAATAGTCCCGGATTAAAATCTGGTTCTACTGCAGAGAAAACGAGAATCGCTTGATCAACATTAGCAATAGGAGGCCTAACAAGTTCATTTTTCCGATCAAATACTTCAAGCACATATCCTTCAGTTGGATTATCTGCTTGAAAGACAACTTGGTCTCCTACCAGTGGCGTAATTTTATTTTTTCTGAACACACCACGCCCACGGCATTGTGTAATCCCTTCTTCATGCTGCACATAATAAAATCCACTTAGAGCTTTTACAATTTTTCCTTCTGGCATATAATTCTCCTTTATTTTGTATAAAGTGAAGCTGTCATTAATATTAAATGGTTTAAAATTCTTTAAATACTTATTTCAAAACCCGTCATATATACAAGTTAATATATTTAATCTACCATCAAATTTAAAATATTATTTATAACAGTATCACTTTTATAGCTTTTTGAATCATATATTTTTGCCTGTTATACAGTCCACTATATGTAGACAGCATAACAGGCAAGAGTAATACATTCCATCCCCTCTAGAAAGAAAATGGAAGTCATTATTATTGAGTTGGGTATGGTACTTCTTTGTCGATAATTGTTACACCATCTCGTACAATTTTATAGTGTCCTTTTGTACCTTCTTGAATTACAAATTCTAAAGAAATAGTTGCCGACTCTGAAATTGTTCTAGTTTCAATTGGTCTATCCATTTTTTGTTGCATATCTTCTTTATAAATTTCTATTGTTTGCGGTTTTTTCTCACCAATTATAGAAGACTCATACGGAATAGAAATATTATCCACTTTCACTGTTTTCGTTACTTTCGGCTTAGGCCCCTCTGAGATGATAATCGTCACTTTATCTCCTTCTTTTAACGGCGTTCCTGGTTTTGGAGATTGCGAAATTACAAGTCCTTTATCAACAGTATCGGAATACTCTCGTTTTATATCTGGAGTTAGTTTTCTCTCATTCAAATAACCATTTACGCTATTTTCAGTCCATCCTGAAAAATCACCTGGTCTAATTTGATAAGGACCTTTACTTACCCAAATTTTCAGTTCTTGTTCCGCCTCTACTACCATTTGATCAGGCGTCGGAATTTGCTCTACGATTTCACCTTTTGGCCTATCATTTTCAATATAATTTATTGTAACTTGCTTATATTTTTCTTCTAATTCATTCCTTATACTCTCAAAATCTTTTCCTGTGAGATCACTCATCTTACTTTTCTTTTTTCCACCTGATTGATAGATAGTAATTTTAGAGTTTTCTTTCACGACTCTACCTGCCACAGGGTCTGTTTTTATCACATCACCGGTTTCAACATCATCTGTATATACAATATTAGGTTCCGTAACCTCAAAACCCTTTTCAACTAATGTATTTACTGCTGTCGTATACTTCATACCAGCCACATCAGGGACTTTTACATCTTTTGGAATAAAGAATCCCGGAATAACAGTAAGCGCTAACGTTATTCCAATTGCTAAAAGTAAAAATGTAGTAATTAAAACTTTAATCCATTTATTACTTCGTTTTTTCTTCTTATATAATTCCGTTTCTTCTTTTCTTTTCTGTTCATCCACTTTACTTCCTTTTAAAACAATTGTTTCATCAGTTACATTTTCGAATAATTGTTCTTGTTGAATAATCGGAATCGCTTTTGTCGCTTCCATATCTTCCGGTATGTAAAATGGCTGCTCATTTATCCTCTCTGGATATAGCGCAGTTTCAATATCTCGTTTCATCGCATTGGCAGATTGATATCGGTGAAACGGATCTTTCGCAGTTGCCTTTAATATAATATTTTCAACACTTTGCGGAATATTTTCATTCCATCTCTTTGGAGACGGAATTTCACTTTGTAAATGTTTTAAAGCTATAGCAACAGCAGATTCGCCAGAAAACGGTTGTCTTCCTGTTAACAACTCAAACATAACGATTCCTAGGGAATAAATATCTGATTGTTTATTTGCTATCCCGCCGCGTGCTTGTTCTGGTGATAAGTAATGCACCGAACCGAGTACCGAATTTGTATGTGTAATTGTTGTTGCACTTGTAGCTGTCGCAATTCCAAAATCTGTTACTTTTATTACTCCATCAGCTCGAATTAAAATATTGTGCGGTTTAATATCACGGTGCACAATTTCAAAATGATGGGCATGTGCCATGGCGGATGTTAACTGCTCCATAATATCAAGAGCTTCTCCTATAGGTAACATCCCTCGCTCAATTATGTATTGCTTCAATGTTTGTCCTGGTACATACTCCATTACAAGATAATATATACCATCTTCTTCTCCGACATCATACATATTCACAATATTTGGATGCGACAACGTTGTAACAGACTGCGCTTCTCGATGGAAACGTTTAATAAACTCTTCATTATTTGAATAGTCGAGTCTTAATATTTTTACCGCTACATCTCGGCCAAGTATATCATCATGAGCTAAATACACATTGGCCATTCCACCACCACCAATCATTTTCAGCAGCTTATAACGGTCATTTAAGCGTTTTCCAATCAGCACGTTGCACTTCACCTACTTTCGTTTGTCGAACCCGCATAATCAATAAGAACAAGGGTGATATTATCTTCCCCGCCACGATCATTCGCCAATTGAATGAGACGTTGTCCCTTAGTTTCAAGCTGTTCATTTAACTGTAAAATTTGTTGCATATCAGCAATAGAAACTTTGTTAGATAACCCATCCGAGCAAAGAAGTAACTGATCATCTTCCTCAAGCACCAATGTTTTAACATCTAATCCGACTTTTTCTTCTGTTCCTAATGCCCTTAACAAAACATTCTTTTTCGGGTGATATTCTGCGTCTTCTTTTGAAATTTCACCATGTCTTACAAGTTCATTTACAAGTGAGTGATCTTCCGTTACAAGCGAGATTTCTCCCTCTGATACCATATAACAACGACTATCTCCTATATGACCTATTGTCACAAAGTTTGGCGTACAAATCGCTATTATAAGTGTTGTTCCCATACCATTACATTCTACATGTTGCTTAGAGTACTCATATATACGCTCATTAATAATCCCAACACTCGTATGTAACCACTCTTCTACTTTTTTTGGTTCATTCATATTATGCGTTTGCTTCCAATAATCATGAAATAATTGAATGGTCATCGAGCTAGCTACATCACCAGCTCGATGACCTCCCATTCCATCTGCTACTACCGCTAAAATATTTCCATCTAAATTGTGAAAAACTCCCGCACTATCTTCATTATGTTGACGAACTTTTCCTTTATCTGATAGAAACACGGCTTTCATCTCGTCACCTCGTCTCTTCTTTACGCTCCTTCGCACGTAACTGACCGCAGGCTGCATCAATATCATGACCTTGTTCACGGCGAATTGTTACATTCACTCCACGATCTTTTAACGTTTTTTCAAATAAGAAAATTTGTTCACGTGGCGTACGTACATAATCACGTTCAGGTACGTAGTTTACCGGAATTAAGTTTACATGACATTTTACACCTTTTAAAAGCGCAGCAAGTTCTTCAGCTTGCTCAACTTGGTCATTTTCTCCTCCAAATAAGCCATATTCAAACGTAATACGACGCCCTGTTCTATTTACATAGTATTTAACAGCTTCCATTAAGTCTGGTAGCTTATAAGCACGGTTAATCGGCATTAATTTTGAACGTAACTCTGTATTTGCAGAATGCAATGAAATCGCAAAATTAATTTGCATATCTTCTTCAGCGAACTTATAAATTTTTGGAACAATTCCACTTGTTGAAACTGTCATATGTCTTGCACCAATATGAATTCCTTTTTCATGGTTTACAATGCGTAAGAATGACATTAAGTTGTCGTAATTATCAAACGGCTCTCCAATTCCCATAACAACAAGCGAACTTACACGTTCTTCTGTTTCATCAAGTGCACGTTGCACTTCTACTACTTGCGCTACAATCTCTCCAGCCTCTAAGTTTCGTTTTAACCCACCAAGTGTAGATGCACAGAACGTACAACCAATACGGCATCCAACCTGTGTTGTTACACAAATAGAATTTCCATATTCGTGTCGCATTAACACTGTTTCAATAGAATAACCATCATATAATTGGAATAAAAATTTAATTGTTCCATCAGAAGATGTTTGTTTTACTAATGTATTTAAAGTAGTAATATCAAAGGAATTCGACAATTTATCGCGTAATCCTTTAGAAAGATTCGACATGTCGTCATAATTTTTTACACGTTTTTTATATAGCCAATCAAAGATTTGTCCTGCACGGAATTTAGGTTCTCCTTGTTCCTTTAACCAATCTTGCATTTCATGAAGTTGTAAAGAATAAATTGATGGTTTCTTCGTTTCTAGATTTTTCTTTTGTTTTCTCACAGTCGTTTCCACGATGCTACACCTTCTTCCTTAAACAAGCAATATAAAAGCCATCTGTTGCAAAATAATGCGGTAAAATTCGCACTTGACCTTCATCAATATACGGATTTAACTTTTCTGGCATGCGATCTTTTATCGTAGTATCCCATTCAAATTCAGGATGCTCTTGTAAAAATTGCTTTATTACTTGTTCATTTTCTATTTTTTCTATTGTGCACGTACTATAAACAAGGCGACCACCTTGTTTTAATAACGGTGCTATTTTTTCTAGTATTGCAAGTTGAATCGTCGATAATCTTTCACTATCGCCTTTATTTTTACCTAACTTAATATCAGGTTTACGTCTAATCACACCAAATCCAGAACATGGTGCATCTACTAATATTTTATCAAATGTTTCATTCGCAAAGTGTTCTTGCACTTTTCTAGCATCTAGTGCTTTTGTTTCGACATTTTCTAGACCAAGTCTCTCCGCTTGTTGTTTAATTAAACGTACTTTGTGTGCATGTAAATCAAGAGACATAACTTGACCTGTTCCTTTTAATCGCTCTGCAATGTGCGTTGTCTTTCCGCCCGGAGCAGCACAACTATCAAGAACTTCATCTCCCTCATTCGGTTCTAAAGCGCGTGCTACAAGCATAGAACTTTCATCTTGAATAGAAAGAAAACCTTTTTTGAACGCATCTGTATGCGCTACATTCCCTCTTTCAATTTGAATTGCATCCTCTGATAAATCGCCGCGCTTCGCTTCTATACCTTCACCAGCCAACAACTCTATTGCTTCTTCTACTGTTATTTTATCAACATTTACACGCGCTGTTGGTACCGGGGGTAACATGTTCACTTCACACATTTTCTCTGCTGTCTCTAAACCATATTCAGAAGCCCAGTCTTGCACAAGCCACATTGGATGACTTGTTGCAATTGCCAAACGTTCTATTGGATCCTTGATTTCATCTACAGAAGGTACCCCTTCTCTCTGAATCGAACGTAATACCCCGTTTACCATACCAGCAATCCCTTTATGCCCGCGACGCTTTGCAATTTCAACTGCTTCATGAATAGCCGCTCTTTCTGGCACTCGGTCTAAATAAATCATTTGATATAAAGATAAGCGAAGTAATACTCTTACCCACGCCTCAACCTTCTTTTTTAAAAAAGGCTGTAAATAATAATCTAATGTGTCACGACGTTGAATCGTTCCATATACAATTTCAGTTAACAAACCAATATCTTTTCTATCAATTGCATTTTTTTCAATTAGATTATTTAAAAGTAAGTTACTGTATGCACCACTTTTTTCTACTTGAATTAAGCCATCAAGAGCTAACTCACGAACATTTTGTCTCATGCATTTTCTCCTAACTTCGTTCCAATTTCAGGTTTTGTGCCACGTAAAAATTGCGAACAACTCATACGTTTTTTACCAGAAGGTTGCAATTCAGTGATTTTAACACCTGTCTCATTCCCTGTTGCAACAACAAATCCATCTTCTTCAAGAGCTACTATTGTACCTGGTTCAGCTTTCTCTGTAATAGAGACCTTCTCTCCCCACCATACTTTAATAACTTGTCCTGCCAAAGTCGTATAAGCGACTGGCCATGGATTCAATCCGCGAATGTGATTGTATACTTCTTCACCTGTTTTTGTCCAATCAATTTTCTCTTGCTCACGTTTTATATTATATGCAAACGTTACTTCTTCTTCGTTTTGTTTAATTGGTTCTAACTTACCTTGAATTAATAAAGGTACTGTTTTAGATAGAAGGTGTGCCCCTGCTTCACTTAACTTATCGAATAAAGAGCCTGTCGTTTCACGCTCTTCAATCTCGACTTCTACTTGTGTTAAGATATCACCAGCATCCAATTTCTCTACCATATACATAATTGTAATACCCGTTTTTTCTTTACCTTCCATAATTGCATAATGGATTGGTGCACCACCACGAAGTTCAGGTAGTAAAGACGCGTGGACGTTAATACATCCATACTTCGGTGCTTCTAAAATTTCATTTGGTACAATCTGACCGAAAGCAGCTGTTACAATTAAATCAGGCTCTAATGCCAAGACTTGTTCATATTCGTCTTTTTCACGAATTCTTAACGGTTGTAACACCGGAATACCATGTTTTTCTGCTTCAACTTTAACAGGCGTAGGTGTTAATACTTTTTTTCTACCTACCGGACGATCAGGCTGCGTCACAACACCTATTACATCATAGCCATCTTCGATAAGACGACGAAGCACCGGCACTGAAAAGTCCGGTGTTCCCATAAATACTACTTTTATCATTCAAAAACCGCTCCTTTTAATACCTATTCTAATTCGTTTTCCTCATAATATCTTGTCACTTTCGATGTAAATAACACACCGTGTAAATGATCGATTTCATGTTGAATTGCACGTGCTAAAAATCCTTCTGCTTCTAGTAAAAATACTTTACCTCGGCGATTTTGAGCACGTACTTTAATATAATCCGCACGTTCCACTTCACCATAAAGTCCCGGGAAGCTTAGACAGCCTTCGGGACCTACTTGTTCACCACGTTTTTCTAGTATCGATGGATTGATTAACTCGATTTTCCCCGTATCATCACCGATATCAACTACCGCAACTTGCAAGCTTACACCTACTTGAGGCGCAGCTAAACCGACTCCGTCCGCAATTAACATTGTTTCATTCATATCTTTCAACAATTTCACTAACTTTTTATCAAAGTTAATTACTCTTTCGCATGGTGTTTCTAACACTTCATTTGGATGCTTTACTATTTCTAAAACTGCCATATTTCCCTCCGCTACATTAACATTGTTGGATTAAAATCAATTGAGATTTGTAGCTCTTTTTGCATTTCTGCCTGATAATGTTCATTTACCATTTTGAGCACGTTCTTTAAGTTTGGTTCCCGTTTGTATTTTATCATGCATTGATAACGATATCTATCTTTTATCCTTGGAATTGCTGAAGCAACCGGTCCTAACACCATCGTTTGCTCTGTGCAGTGCGCCCGTAAATGACCGACAATTTTTTCCGTCACTTGCACTGCCTTTAATAATTCTGGATGAGATACTGTTACAAGTACAACATAGTAATAAGGTGGATATTGTCTTGTTCGTCTCATTTGCATTTCTTGGTCAAAAAACACATCATATTGTTGGTTCTTTGCTAACTCTATACTATAATGTTCTGGCGTATACGTTTGAATTATAACTTCCCCTGGCAATTCATGTCTGCCTGCTCTTCCACTTACTTGCGTCAATAACTGATACGTCTTTTCACTCGCTCGAAAATCAGGCAAGTGAAGCATCGTATCTGCAGTTAAAACCCCGACAAGCGTTACTTTAGGAAAATCTAATCCTTTCGCAATCATTTGTGTTCCAAGTAGTATATCTGCTTTTTCTTCCCCGAACGCCTTTAATAATTTTTCATGCATTCCTTTGCGACTTGTCGTATCTACATCCATTCGAATAACTCGTGCCTCTGGAAATAGTTTTGTAATTTCTTCTTCTACCTTTTGTGTACCTGTACCAAAGAAACGAATATATGTACTTTGACAAGCAGGACACGCAGTCGGCATATTCTCTTCGTGACTGCAGTAATGACATTTTAAACGATGGTTCATTTTATGATATGTCAGCGAGATATCACAATGCGGACATTGTACAACATACCCACAATCACGGCACATAACAAATGTAGAATGACCTCTTCTATTTAAAAAGAGCACCATCTGTTCTTTCTTTTCTAATCGATCTGCTATTTTTTCATGCAATGCCTTCGAAAACATGGAACGATTCCCGTCACGAAGTTCCTCACGCATATCAACAATCTCTACTGTTGGTAACGCTTGTTTATTCATACGTTTTTCCATCGTTAGTAATTCATACACACCTTTTTTCGCTCTTGCAAACGATTCAAGTGTCGGTGTTGCACTACCAAGAACGATAGGACATTTATGATATTGCCCCCTCCAGACAGCTACATCCCTTGCATGATACCTCGGATTATCTTCTTGCTTATAGCTCGATTCATGCTCCTCATCAATAATAATAATCCCTAAATTTTCAAAAGGAGCAAATACAGCTGAACGTGCACCAACTACAACTTTCACTTCTTTTCTTAAAATCTTACGCCATTCATCATATTTTTCTCCAACAGACAGCGCACTATGAAGAACCGCAACTTGCGAGCCAAATCTGCCTTTAAAACGATCTACCATTTGAGGCGTTAGTGCAATTTCAGGAACAAGTACAATAGCTTCTTTCCCTTTCGCGAGCACCGCTGCTATAGATTGTAAATATACTTCTGTTTTTCCGCTTCCTGTAACACCATATAGTAAAAATGGATTGTAAGTTTCATTTGTAATTGATGATAAAATCGGTGCAATAACTTGCTTTTGTTCCTCCGTAAGTGGGAATGGTTTCGTTTGTTCAAAATCATCATCGTCATACGGATTTCGGTACACTTCCACATACTTTTCTGAAATTAGCCCCTTTTTAACAAGTGCTTTAATCGGAGCGTCTGTTATTTGCAACTCTTCTGTTATCACTTTCAACGGCACACTTTTATAATTTTCCACAAAATAATAGAGTACATCTTGTTGTTTTTTACTTTTCAGTTCAAATGCTGCTAATTCCAATTTATCTTCTGACAACTCCGGTTGAACGACTCTTTGTTTCTTCTTTTGCACTTTATCTTTTACCTGATAAACAACTTCAATCGTGCCATTTTTAATTTCTTGTTGAATCGTGCGGTATAGATGCGGCTGCGTCTCAATAGCTTCCCAATCTATCGCTTCTTTGTCCTGAAATAAAAACAGTAGTTCAGGTGCTACTACTTCTTGTTTACGAAGTTGTAGACGCTTTTTATACGTAGCTTTTATCGCCGTTGGAAGCATGACTTGAAAGGCTGAAATCATATAACATAACGTTTCGCTTGTAAGCCAATATCCAAGCTTTAATAATTCCTCGTTTAAAACTGGTGTTACATCTAATATTTCATGGATTGTCTTTAGCTTCTTACTTTCTACTTCAGCCGAATCTTTGATCCCAATAATAAAGCCTTGCAATTTCCTTGGGCCAAATGGAACTACTACACGCATGCCTGTCTGGACAATATCTTCCCACTTTTTAGGGATAATATAATCAAATGGTCGATCTGTCTGACGTGCAGGTACATCAACAATTACACTTGCAAATTTCATAGACGATCATCTTCTAACATCATTTCAATTTGCTTTAATATTTCACGAGCAACCTCTTTCTTCGTTAAAAGTGGTAACTCGATGACTTCTCCATCTTTTCTATACATTGTTACAATGTTTGTATCTGTACCAAATCCAGCTCCTTGTGCCTTTACATCGTTCGCAACAATCATATTCGCATTTTTCTCACGTAATTTTTTTGTTGCGTATTCTTCTACCTTTGTCGTTTCAGCCGCAAAACCGATAAGTAACTGTTGATCCTTCATCTCACCTAACGTTTTTAAAATATCTACTGTTCTCTCGAGTTCGATTACAGCATCTCCATTTTTCTTTTTCATTTTATTATCATGAACATATTTCGGGCGATAATCTGCAACTGCTGCTGTTTTAATGACAACATCTACGTTTTGATACTGTTGCAGAACTACTTCTAACATATCTTGTGCAGATTCCACTTGTACCGTATTTACATGTAATGGTGGGTTTAATGCTGTCGGTCCCGAAACAAGTATGACATCAGCACCTAAGTTCGCTGCCACTTCCGCAATTGCATATCCCATTTTCCCAGAAGAAAAATTGGTCATAAAACGCACTGGATCAATCTTTTCACGAGTTGGGCCAGCAGTTATTAATATTTTTTTTCCTTGCAACGGTTTTTGTTCGGAAAAAGCCTCTTCTAACCGTGCAATAATTGCTTCCGGTTCTTCTAGTCTTCCCTTCGCAACATAACCACACGCTAAAAAACCTTCTCCAGGCTCAATAAATGTATATCCTAACGTTTTCAACGTCATCATATTTTTTTGTACAATTTTGTTTTCATACATATGCACATTCATAGCAGGTGCAATCCACACTGGGGCTGTAGTAGCTAACAAAGTAGTTGTAATCATATCGTCTGCAATACCACCAGCTAACTTCCCAATACAATTGGCAGTAGCAGGTGCAACAAGTACTACATCTGCCCAATCTGCTAAATCGATATGTGCAATAACAGCCGAGTCTTTCTCATCGAATGTATCTGTATATACATCATGGCGAGAAAGTGCTTGAAATGTAAGAGGCGTAACAAACTTCATTGCCGACCCACTCATCATTACTTTTACAATAGCACCAGCTTGTGTCAATTTACTAGTTAACGCAGCCGCTTTAAAGACCGCAATGCCTCCTGTTACACATAGAAGTATCTTTTTCCCTTTTAGCATATGGCTCGTCCTCTTTCTTTTTCAAACTTATAATACTGAAACAGAATTCCCAGCTCATCAGTACCAATATTTCTTCCCTATCGTAAAAAAATAACAACCTACTTGTAAATAGGTTGTTACCGTTACATAGAAAATTATAAAGTCTATGTTTTAATTTGTCGAAAAGAATGTCTTAATCGATGATTTTGCCTTCGCTTGGTACATATTTTAATACTTCTGCATCGATTTCTTCTAATGATTTACCTACACATTTATGAGAAACAGGTTGCTCGATAACACAGTTATCAGCAAGTTGCATTTCACGCGCACGTTTTGCAGCTACTGTTACAAGTGTATATTTAGAATCGATTTTTGTTAATAATGAATCAATTGATGGATTTAACATAATTATAGACCCTCCGTCATTTCTTTATAATATTTTGCTACTCTTTCGCGGCGGCAATGTTCACCAACCACAATTGCTTTAATTCTTTCACAAGCTAATTCAACTTGATCGTTTTCTACAACATAGTCGTAAGCGTCCATCATTTCGATTTCTTCTTTCGCTACCGTTAAACGATTTTCAATAACATCTTCAGTTTCTGTACCACGGCCGACAATACGGTTCTTTAGTTCAGATAAACTTGGAGGTGCTAAGAAAATAAATACACCTTCTGGGAAAGCTTTCTTAACTTGAATTGCTCCTTGCACTTCAATTTCTAAGAATACATCTTTTCCTTCTTGTAATGTTTTTTCAACATAGTCAATCGGTGTTCCGTAATAATTACCTACAAACTCAGCCCACTCAAGTAATTTTTCATTACGAATCATTTCCTCAAATTCTTCTCTCTCTTTAAAGAAATAATCCACACCATCTACTTCACCTTCACGTGGCTTACGTGTCGTTACTGAAATGGAGTACTGAAAACGTGTATCCTCATGACTAAACAGCTCTTTTCGAACCGTTCCTTTACCAACCCCAGAAGGTCCTGAAAGAACGATGAGCAATCCTCTTCTACTTCTCATAAATATGTAAAACCTACCCTTCCTCACTTAAATCTTCTTTATTATTCAAACGATGTGCAATCGTCTCTGGCTGAATTGGACTTAATACCACATGCCCATCATCCATAACAATAACCGCCCTTGTTTTTCTCCCATACGTAGCATCAAGCAAAGCATTATGTTCGCGTGCTTCCTGTACTGTTCGTTTAATAGGAGCTGACTCCGGACTTACAATAGCAATAATTCGATGAGCAGATACAATATTTCCGTATCCAATATTTAAAAACCGCATGGCCATAGTTTGCGCCTCCTAGTAAGTCTATCCGATTTCTCCACCACGTATAACTTTATATATTTTTTGAAAGCTACTCAATATTTTGTACTTGTTCACGAATTTTTTCAAGGTTATTTTTCATTTCTACAACATATTTTGAAATTGTTAAGTCATTTGCCTTAGAACCAATCGTATTAATTTCTCTATGCATCTCTTGCACGATGAAATCCATTTTCCTTCCAACAGGCTCTTCAATCTGCAGTGTTTCACGAAATTGCTCTAAATGACTTTGCAAACGAACTAACTCTTCGTGAATATCACAACGCTCTGCAAAGATTGCGACTTCTGTTAACAATCTTTGTTCATCTAGATCTTGATTATGTAATTCTTTTAAGCGATTTTCTAATCGTTCACGATATTTTTGTGTAACAATCGGTACATGCGGAATAATTGCATTTACACAATTGTGAATCTCTTGTAAACGATACGCTATATCTTTATGTAATCGTTCTCCTTCGCCATCTCTCATCGTTTTTAACATATGAGCAGCTTGGCGAACAGCCTCATATAAACCGTTCTCAAATTGTTCATTTACATTTTCTACTTCTTCAATCGCTGTTACTTCTGGCATTTCCATTAATTGCTGAAGTGTAATAGAATCTTGTAATTGAAATTTTCCTTTTATATCTTCCATAATCGATTGGTACTGCTCAAGAAGCGACCAATTCACACTTAATTTTCTTTCAACAAGCCCTTCACCCGTTATACTAATAGACACTTCAATGCGTCCACGCCGAACTTGTTCTGCAATTATTTTACGAATTTTTTCTTCAAATATCATCATTTGCTTCGGAAGTCGAATACTCATCTCTAGGAAACGGTGGTTCACCGATTTCATTTCTACTGTAATTTGAAAAGTATCATTTTCTACTTTCGATCTTCCAAATCCTGTCATACTACAAATCATTTTTATCACATCCAAGCCATGAAATAACTCAATGAAAAAGGTAATAGAGACAAGGCTCTACTACCTTCTGTAAATTATATCACATTTTCATATCATTGACTATTTCAAGTTTAATCCCTTCTTATATAATACTGGCTTTTCCTTCTTCCCCTTTTTCCCTGTTAATAAAGAACCTACTAACAAGAAGGTCGGAATTGATGACAAACCTCCAATTAACAACCAATCTCTCGCTTGTATTGGCATTGTACTAAAGATCGGTTGTAGCGGTGGGTAATATATAACCACTAACATTAACAGTAAAGAAATAATAACCGCTCCTACTAAATACACGTTCCCAAACGGATTACGGTGGAAGATAGAATGTTCACTCCGGCAATCAAATACATGAATAAGTTGTGCAAGTACCAACGTCGCAAACGCCACAGTTTGTGCATATTTCAGTTCATTTGGATGTTGATTATATGCAATAATAAACGCCACTAACGTCACTGCTCCAATTAGAAAGCCACGGCTTATAATTTTCCAGGCAAGCCCTCTAGCAAATACCCCTTCTTTCGGATGACGCGGCGTTCTCTTCATAACGTCTCCTTCCGCCTTATCCAATCCTAATGCCATCGCCGGTAATCCGTCAGTCACTAAGTTCACCCATAAAATTTGAATGGGAACCATCGGCAGCGGTAATGCAAGTAACATTGCAAATAACATGACTAAAATTTCTCCTACGTTCGATGCTAATAAATAACGAATAAACTTACGTATATTCTCGTATATATTTCTACCTTCTTTAATTGCTGATTTAATCGTAGCAAAATTATCATCTAGCAAAACAAGAGAAGAAGCTTCTTTCGCAACATCTGTCCCTGTAATTCCCATCGCTATCCCAATATCCGCTGTTTTTATAGCCGGAGCATCGTTTACTCCATCACCTGTCATCGCTACTATATGCCCTTTATTTTGCAACGCCTTAACAATCTTCAATTTATGTTCAGGTGATACTCGAGCAAATACATACGTATCTTCTACAACACTTTCTAGTTCCTCTACATCCATATTCGCGAGTTCTACTCCTTCAACAACACGTCCACCAGGTGGTAAAACCCCTAATTGTTCCGCAATTGCCATTGCTGTCACTTTATGATCTCCTGTAATCATCACTGTTCGAATACCAGCTTCTCTGCACTCTTTTACAGCCTGTTCTACCTCTGGTCTTGGCGGATCAATCATTCCCTGTATCCCGACCAACATAAAATCTTTTTCAACGTCTCTTTCATGTTCAATAGAATCTGTTACTTTTAATGGCTTAAATGCAACTGCAATTGTTCGGAGCGCTTGACTACCTAAACTATGAATAGCCGCCTGTACTTCTTTTCTATACAACTCACTTAACGGTTGTTGCTTATCCCCCCATAAAATCGTTTGACTCATTTGCAGGAGGACATCTGGTGCTCCCTTCGTAACAAGAAACTTTTTCCCCTCTCTATCTCGCACAATAACACTCATCATTTTTCGAGTTGAATCGAATGGAAATTCACGAATAATTTCAAATTTCCCTTTCAGTGCCTCACGTGTTATCCCCGCTTTCATTGCTGCAGCTACAAGTGCTCCCTCAGTTGGATCTCCATCTAATACATATGCCTTTTTCTTTTGAATAATATTTGCGTTATTACAAAGTGAACCAAATGTTAGTAGTTGATACAGTGCTTTTGTTTTAGCTGGATCGCATTCTTTTTCACCTTTCAAAAAAGAGCCATTAGGTTCATATCCTTGACCCGTAACTTTCCATAATTCCCCACCTGACCACATATGTGTTACCATCATTTTGTTTTGCGTCATTGTTCCTGTTTTATCAGAGCATATAACAGAAGCGCATCCTAACGTTTCTACCGCTGGTAACTTCCTTACAATTGCTCTCTTTTTAATCATACGCTGTACACCAAGCGATAAAGCTACTGTAACAATTGCTGGTAATCCTTCAGGAATAGCAGCAACAGCTAGCGACACGCCTGCTAAAAACATATGATACACTTCATTCCCTTGATACACACCGGCTAATACGACAAGCGCTGTCAAAATAAGAGCCACAATAATTAATATTTTCCCGAGTTGCTCTAATCTTCTTTGCAGTGGTGTTTCCATTTGCTCTGCATTTTGTAACATATTTGCAATTTGGCCCATCGCTGTATTCATACCAGTTGCTACAACGACCCCTGTTCCAGCTCCTCGTGTAATCATCGTACCCATAAAAGCCATATTTTTTTGATCACCAATTGAAACATCTTGCCCCTGCAGAGCTTCTACCTTCTTCTGCACCGGTACTGACTCTCCTGTCAAAGCTGATTCTTCGATATATAAACTTGATGCCTCAACAAGACGTACATCCGCCCCAATACGATCACCACTAGAAAATTTAATGATATCACCTAAAACAAGTGCTTTAGACGGTGCTTTTACCCAATTTCCATTCCGCATTACAGTAACTTGCGGGGCGGCTAGCTCTTTTAAAGCTTCCAGTGACTTTTCAGCCTTTCTTTCTTGAAAAAAGCCAAGAATACCATTGATAATAACAATCGCAACAATCGCAATAGCATCAATGTATTCACCTAAAAAAGCTGAAACTATTGTTGCACCAAATAAAACAAGTACCATAAAATCTTTAAACTGCGCCAAAAATACCATCAGTGCAGAAGGCCTTTTGGCTTCATCTAATTCATTTGTACCAAATTTTTTTATTCGCCCTTCTGCTTCCTTCTCTGTAAGCCCAACCTTCACATTCGTATTCGTTCTTTCTTCCACTTCGTGTGCGCGCATTCCATACCAGTTCATCCCGCTATCGACCTCCTGATTCCAGACATACTCTATTGAAAGCTTATTCAGCCTCGTCCAAAAAAATGCTATAATTAACTTTTAGTTAGAAAGGAGTGTTCATTTATGGCATTCGATGGATTATTTACAAGAGCAATTACACATGAAATTGCAAATTCTCTTTACACAGGAAGAATTTCCAAAATATATCAACCTTCAAAATACGAGATTTTATTACATATTCGAGCAAACGGAAAAAATCAAAAACTAATTCTTTCCGCTCATCCGACATATGCACGTTTACACTTAACAAATCAAAATTACGATTCACCTGCACTTCCGCCAATGTTTTGTATGCTTCTTCGTAAGCATTTAGAAGGTGGGTTCATTGAAAAAATTGAACAAATTGATTTAGAGCGCATTATTCAAATTACCGTTCGTAGCAGAAATGAAATTGGTGACGAATCGCTAAAAACATTAGTAATTGAAATAATGGGACGACATAGTAACATCATTTTAGTAGACACAAAAACAAACAATATTTTAGATAGCTTAAAACACGTTTCTTTAGCGGTAAACAGACATCGGACTGTATATGCTGGAGCGGAGTACATTGCACCACCAGCACAACATAAAATTAACCCACTCCAGATTGAAACAAATGATGAATTTATTAGACCGCTAGACTTTCTATCTGGAAATATGGATAAACAGCTTGTCGGCACCTTCACGGGAATTTCGCCGTTATTCGCAAAAGAAGTAGTGAAAAAAGCAGGTATGGTAAATGAAAAAGCATTAGCGGACGCATTTTTCTCCATACAAAAACCATTACTAACTCATACATATTCACCAACAATGACTACTTCAAATGGGAAAGAATTCTTTTATCTTTTCCCTCTTGCACACTTGCAAGGAGAAGACAAGACATTCTCATCTGTTAGTGAATTGCTAGACCGTTTCTTTTTCGGAAAAGCAGAGCGCGACCGTGTAAAACAACAAGCTTATGATTTAGAGCGCTTTATGCAAAACGAAAAAAATAAAAATGAGAAGAAACTCATTAAACTAGAAAAAACATTACAAGATGCCGGAAAAGCAGATAAATATCAACTATTCGGAGAACTACTTACAGCCAATATGTACGCTTTGAAAAAAGGTGATAAAGATATTGAAGTCGTTAACTATTACGACGAAAATGGCGGAACTGTAAAAATTACATTAGATCCTTTAAAAACACCATCTGACAATGCGCAACGCTATTTCCAAAAGTACCAAAAAGCGAAAAATTCAGTTGTTGTTGTAGAAGAACAAATCGAAAAAACAAATGAAGAAATTATTTATTTTGATAGCTTACTTCAACAAATGGAAGCTGCTTCTTCAAAAGATATTGAAGAAATTCGCGAGGAATTAGCTGAAGAAGGTTATATGCGCAATCGTAAAGCAAAAAATGCTAAGAAGAAACCAACTAAACCGGTATTAGACAAATATTTAGCTAGTGACGGAACAGAAATTTTCGTCGGTAAAAACAACAAGCAAAATGATTATTTAACAACGAAGTTTGCCCGTCGTGATGAAATTTGGTTACATACGAAAGATATCCCTGGGTCTCATGTTGTCATTCGTTCTCTTGAACCTACCGAAGAAACCGTGTTAGAAGCTGCTAAAATCGCTGCCTATTTCAGTAAAGCAAAAGATTCTAGTTCTGTTCCTGTAGATTTCACCAAAATACGCCATGTCAAAAAACCGAGTGGTGCAAAACTTGGTTTTGTTACGTACGACAATCAGCAAACCGTATATGTAACACCTGATGCTGATACTGTAATGAAATTAAAAGCGTAAATAAAAAATGCGTTGCTTATAAGCAACGCATTTTTTACATTCGTTCACACTAGTTCATATACCCATTCACTAATTCATAACATCTTTCTTTTGTCATCTTGTATTTTTCATCTGCTGCTTCAATATATTTCATCGTTCCATTATTTTCATCCGTAGCAATTGCTTTAACCTTACTTTCCTTTTCTTTAACCCATGCAACTTGTTTCTTTTTCAACGACTGAAACGCATCAGCTGACATCGTATTTTTTAATGTGCTGTAAATTTCATTTAGTTTATTATCCCACAGTTGATAATTTCCTTCTATTTCATTTACTATGTCATTTGTTGACATAACATTTGTATGTTTTTCTTGGTTTTCTAGAGCTGCTAACTCATTTAAAACCTTAGTTTTCCCCACCGCTGACGAAGTTTCTTTTTTTGAACTAGTAGACGTACTAGAATCATTCCCCTTAACTGTTTCTTGCTCTTGAACAAAATCTTTTTTCGTTACCTTTTCTTGCTCTTCATCATCTACATTGTGAGTAATAACCGAGTTTTTTGCGTCGACAGCAACTACTCCGTTACTTTCTTTAAAAATATATTTTTTATTTCCACTATTCTCTTCTCTAACGAAAGAGACATTCTTGAAACCTTGTACTCTAAGAAGTTCTTTAGCTTCTTCTTTAGTTAACTTTAAATCTACTGACGTATTTGATGACCATCTATCCATTAACCATTTTCCATCGGTATACACTAAGACAAATTCCCACATCTCCGCTTCATTACCCATATCATTTGCAAGAGTAAGCGTCTCAATCTTTAAGACATCATTTTTCTGTGAATAAGTTGTCCTCACGTCCGGCTCAATATGAATCGGAAATGGTAACATATCTGTTTCCCTTGATCTATTAAATGTATCAAGCAATCCTGGAAGCTCCTTCTCCACAAACTTATCTGAAACTAGCCCCTCAACGCCTTTTTTAGCTGTAGCTAAATCTCCAGGATTATTTCGGCTCCATCCATTTTCTTTTTCCATCTCACTAAATGCATTTGCTATTGCATCTACACTCTTTCTTACAATCTTTTTCGCTTCTTTTTCTTTCACTTCTGGCGCTTCATCAAGCTGTTCAATCGTTTCATTTACTTGAACTTTGTTTTCACCTTTTTCACAACCTGTTACAACTAGCATACTAGCAGCCAAGCAAAATGATATTACTTTACTTAATTTCTTCATGTACTCACAATCCTTATTCCTTCATATTCGTTACGTTTCCCTATTTCCGAGAGAAATCCAACAATTACCTATTATATCAATAACAGTTGTTTATTTATATATTAAATTTTATATCAGAACGAAACAAAGGACATACTTTCAAAATATATACTAAAAACCTCTTATCCTTTTCTTCCATATTGTCAAAAAAATTGACAGCGCTCTTTCGAATTTGTATAAATTTTTTGACACCGTGTAAAGAAACTGAAATTGTGATCGATATTTTTCTCATTCTCCCACTGATAATTGAAATAATCTGTATTTCACGAGCAGCCCACCACCCATAAATAGCGGGATAAAGTGAAACTTTAATCAGTGGGGGTTTTCTTCATCCCCCACCTAACTCCTTTGCTTTCGCTGAATTTTGAGGTGTGGGTCTTACTGCCCATTAAAGCGGGATAAATTCCCTACCTAAAAGATATGCAATTTCTGTTATCTTTTCTCTAACAATATTTTTTGGCACGCTATTTGCTTTATTCAATACTGTGAATAGGGGGAATTAACATGACTTTAAAAATTAATAAAATCCAAAATCAACTACAAAATTATGAAATTGACGGATTGCTTATTACAAAAAAAGAAAATCGCCAATATGCAACAGGCTTTACAGGTAGCGCTGGCGTCGTCTTAATCTCTGCGGATAAAGCTGTTTTTATAACTGATTTTCGCTATGTAGATCAAGCAAAATCACAAATAAAAGATGCTGAAATTATTATGCATAAAGGAAATTTAGAAAAAGAAATTGCAAATCAAGTATCAAAATTAAACATTCAAAAACTCGGAATTGAAGAGAACAACATGACATTGCAACAATATAAAAACTTACAAAAATACGTACATGTAGAAATGGTTCAAGTGTGCGAAATCATCGAAAATATTCGTATTATTAAAGACATGCCTGAAATAGAAACAATGAAAATCGCAGCTAATATTGCTGACGAAGCATTTCACCACATCCTTACGTTTCTAAAACCAGGAATAAGTGAAAATGATGTACGAGATGAGTTAGAATTTTTCATGAGAAAAAAAGGAGCTACATCCTCTTCATTCCAAATCATTGTAGCTTCTGGCGTTCGTTCTTCACTTCCTCATGGAGTTGCATCAAATAAAATAATCGAACGAGGCGACGTTGTTACATTAGATTTCGGTGCACTTTACGATGGATATTGTTCCGATATAACTCGCACTGTAGCAATCGGGGAACCGTCAGAAGAATTCAAAAAAATATACAGTGTTGTCCTAGAAGCTTTAAAACGTGGGACTGAAGCAATTAAGCCTGGAGAAACTGCGAAAAGTATCGATGATATAACGAGAGATTACATTACAGAACATGGATATGGTCAATATTTTGGACACTCTACCGGTCATGGGCTTGGGTTAGAAATACATGAACCTCTTCGCCTATCTCAAGAAAGTAAGGCTACTTTAGAAGAAGGTATGGTTGTTACAGTTGAACCTGGTATTTACATACCAAACTGGGGCGGTTGTAGAATTGAAGATGATATTGTCATTACAAAAGACGGATATGAAGTTATTACAAAATCAAATCGGGAACTAATTGTCATACCTTGTTAAAATCATAACCTTTTAAAAGGAGTTTTTCTCTGCACATAGAATTCTTTCTCTGGAGTCATCGTTTAAAGAGGGGGAATTTAAATTGAATTTTGTAATTGATAAAATAGATGGTTTGCAAGCTGAATTTTCCAAACTTGTTTCCATGATGAATTACGCTCGCTATACAACAATGCAAGCAGTGGAAGGTTTAACAATTGAAGAACTTGATTATTTATATGATGAGGAAGCAAACTCAATTGGTATGCTTTTGTACCATATGGCCGCTATTGAATGTTACTACCAGATTCATACTTTTGAAGACCGTGAACCAACGGAAGCTGAATTAGAACGTTGGTTACCTGCTATTGAGTTAGGATCTCTTGGACGCGAGAAAATAAAAGGAAACTCTATAGAATTTTACATAAACACATTACAAAAAGTACGTTTCAAAACGATCGAGACTTTTCAAGCGTTACCTGATGAATGGCTATTTAAAACGACAGACTTTTGGTATGACAAACCAGCAAACAACTACTTTAAATGGTTTCACGTTTTTGAAGATGAAATCAATCATCGCGGACAAATTCGTTTAATTAAAAAGATGCAAAAAACACATTCAGTAAAGTAAGAAAGTGCCACCAGATAAGGTGGCACTTTCTTTTATTCATTAACGAATAACTTTTCGTTTACTTTTTTAGCGACTACCGCTATCGACATTAAAATACATATTAAATATAGCAATTTCGCAATAAATAACCACCCTTGAAACATTACAATTCCATCTATTATCGCATTTCCTTTCAATAACAAAAAAGGAATCGTGCTAATTATAATGACAAACTCGATGCTGAAAACAATTTTCTTTTTTCGGCTATATGCTTTCCATTCATCCCAGCGATACATAGGAGCAAATATCAATACTCCTATACATAATATAATTGGTACCCATTCACCTTTAAGAAATTGCCCTGAAAAACTGATAATAGTAAACAAACGAGCACACCATAATAACCTATTTTCTCCCTCATTCGTACTCCCCCATTCTACTTCTCCTTTAATATGTAACTTACTACGCTTATAACAATTCTTAGAAAAACAACAACGACAATTACAAGATAAAGACCTTTTGCAGAAGACATCCATTCTTGAAAAATAGACATTTTCTCCATTTGCTTCTGCCCCTCTATTAAAATAATCCCTGCGACAAATGAACAAATAACAATAATGCCTATCATACATCCGATACTTTTCTTACTATATTGTTTCATATCATCCCAGTTATATAAAAGTATAAATACAAACCCGAAAACAGGTATAATACTGATCCATTCATTACTTGTAAACAGATTCAAAATGATTAATAGACTACAAGAAAGGATGAATCCCCAAAACCCAATTTTTTTGCGCATAAACCCTCCTTAAATTCCATTTTTAGGATTAATTGTATTGTAACCTCCATTTCTACTTCTTACCATTACAGTACATGAAATTTCACTTTTTTCTTTTTCCTATACTCACATACTTTTACTGCTTTCATACAATAAACTACACGAATGCCTAAAGGATGTGAATGTTATGGGAGTTGAATTAACGCTGTTGCATGCTCTCTATATTCTTTGTTTACTCACTATTATTACTTTTTTTATTCTCCGGAAAGATACGACGATTATTTGTATCGTTTTTATCTTTTTATTAGCATTAACTGCTACAAGTTCTATCCCTCTTGCCGTTAGCGGTATTTTTCAAAGTTTCATTTACGCTATTACTGAACTATTACCAACTATATTAATCATCTCCATTATCGTATCAATGAGCAATCTACTCGTTCATACTGGCATAAATGATACGATGATTTCACCATTTACAAAGATGATTCGTACCCCTACCCTCGCCTACTGGATTATCGGCCTTTTAATGATGACAATTTCTTTCTTCTTTTGGCCTTCTCCAGCTGTCGCTTTAATGGGAGCTATTTTATTACCCGTCGCTGTACGCGTCGGCCTTCCGCCAATTGGAGTTGCCATTGCTATGAACTTGTTCGGACACGGCATCGCCTTATCTGGTGACTTCGTTATTCAAGGTGCACCGAAATTAACAGCGGATGCTGCTGGTCTTCCTGTTTCTAGCGTTGTTTCTGCCAGTGTTCCCCTCGTTATCGTTATGGGTATTGTGACAACTTCCGTCGCATTTTTCTTCTTACGAAAAGAATTCCATACAGGCTTATCTATACAAGAATCTATCCCATCAACTGAGTCTTCTAAAACGCTCACTTCATTATCTCCTCGGACAAAAAAATGGCTCGCTATTTGTATTCCGATCGTATATGCCATCGATATCCTTTGCATGATTCAATTTAAACTACAAGGAAGCGACGCAACTGCACTTATCGGCGGGACGACTGTTATTATGATTATCATTATTTCCCTCATCGCTTACAAAGGAAATGGACTGAATAAAACGACCGATTATTTTATAGAAGGGCTCCAATTTGGATTTAAAATTTTCGGCCCAGTTATTCCAATTGCTGCACTCTTTTATTTAGGAGATAGCGGTTTTGTAAAAATTATCGGAGACTATTTACCGAAAGGTTCACATGGAATCATTAACGACTTAGGGATCGCCTTATCTCAAACTGTTCCTTTAAACCAATATGTATCGGCGGGAACATTAACTATCGTTGGCATCATAACTGGATTAGATGGATCTGGCTTTTCTGGTATATCACTTGCTGGTTCAATTGCCAATCTTTTCGGAACAGCACTTGGGCATGGAACAGCTACATTAACAGCACTCGGGCAAATTGCTGCAATCTGGACCGGAGGCGGGACTTTAATTCCTTGGGCGCTTATTCCTGCCGCTGCCATTTGTAAAGTGGATCCATTTGAACTTGCAAGACGAAATTTTTTACCGGTTGTGATTGGCTTAATTGTCACCACAATCGTTGCGATGTTTATCCTATAACATAAGCAAGTGTTCTCTTGCTTATGTTTTTTTATTGTAAAATTCATCATGAATTACTGGCTTTCAAAAGGAGTTATGTATTTGTTAGCGAAATTATATTAAGAGAGTATTTATTCCAAAACGTTTACGAGAAACAGATTACTTCCATTAGAAAAGGGGACATAACTATGAATGAATTGATTTTCGTCTTATTAATTTGTCCATTACTTATCTTTATCGTTTCTGTTATTGGAACGCGCAAGACGAAAACGTATTACGTAATGCCGATTGTAACGTTTGCTAGTTTTTTAATAATAGGTGTTATCGCCTTCACTCCAAAATTTTTCTTTTGGGTTGGCATGTATAGCATTTTCTCATTTATTGTTTCTTATATGACGCTATTGTTTGTAAGAGGATATGAAGTTGCGGAAAATGCTAAATAATTATTAACAAGGATATTGTCATATGATTTTCTTTGATGTCGATGGAACTTCACATAAAATTTTAGCAATGATATAAAAAAGACGACCGCGTTCCCCCGCGGTCGTCTTTTTCGTGTTACGCTGTGATCCAAGCTTCGTTTGCTGGATTTTTACGCCACTCTTGTAATTTTTTCGTTTCAGCTTGTCCGATCATACCTTTTTCTGCTGCTACTTCAGTTAATGCACTGTAGTCGCTTAAAGAGTATGATGCTACGTTAGCTGCTTCTAGTTTTTCTTTTCCTGCTTCTAGCTCGTATGTGAAGATTGATACGATTCCTAATACTTCACATCCAGCTTCGCGAAGTGCTTCTACACATGTAATTGCACTACCGCCAGTTGAAATTAAGTCTTCTACTACTACTACTTTTTGACCTTTTTCAGCTTTTCCTTCAATTTGGTTCCCTTTACCGTGACCTTTTGCTTTACTACGTACGTAGCACATTGGTAAATCCATACGATCGCTTACCCATGCAGCGTGCGCAATACCAGCAGTTGCTGTTCCTGCAATAACTTCTACAGTTGGGAAGTGCTCTTTAATTAACTCTTCTAATCCAGCTGCAATCGCTTGACGTACTTTTGGATAAGATAAAGTTAAACGATTATCACAATAAATTGGTGATTTCATACCTGAAGACCAAGTGAATGGATCATTCGGTTGTAAAAATACTGCTCCAATTTCTAATAAATGCGATGCGATTTCTTTTTTCATACTGTTACACCTTCCCACTGTTGTTTTACTATTTTATACGCTTCAAGCGGATTTTCCGCTTTTGTAATACTACGTCCAACTACGATGTAGCTTGAGTCAAGTTCCCTCGCACGTTTCGGTGTTGCTACGCGCACCTGGTCATTTACATCATCGCTTGCAAGACGAATCCCCGGTGTTACTGTTACAAATTCATTTCCGCATACTTCACGTAATTTCGGAACTTCAAGTGTTGAACAAACAACACCATCAAGTCCACTTTCTTTCGTTAGTTTTGCATAATGAGCAACCGCTTCTTCTAACGTTTTCTCAATGCCAATCTCTTTTTTCATCATAGCTTCCGAAGTGCTTGTTAGTTGTGTAACTGCAATACAAATCGGTCTCTCTTTTCCTTCTTGCTTACCTTCCTCTAATCCCTCAATCGCAGCTTTCATCATACTGCTTCCCCCAGCAGCATGAACATTTACCATATCAACATCTAGACTAGCTAGGCTACGCATAGCGCTTTTTACTGTATTCGGAATATCATGAAGTTTTAAATCTAGGAAGATCTTATGCCCTTTTTCTTTTAAGTACGTAATAATCGCAGGGCCTTCTTTGTAAAATAACTCCATACCCACTTTGACAAATAACTCTTCCCCTTCAAAGTGGTGTAAGAATTGTTCTACATCTTGTTTCCCTGGAAAATCTAGTGCAACGATTAACGACTGTGACATGTTTGCTTCCAGCTCCTTCCTTGACATTCCGAAATGTGATCAAATCCTAATTCATCTAGTAATGCTGGTAATTCTTCAATAATTGTCGGACATACGAACGGATCGATAAAGTTCGCTGTTCCAACTGCAACCGCGCTTGCGCCAGCATAGAAGAATTCAATTACATCTTCCGCAGTTTCAATACCACCCATTCCGATAATCGGAATGTTAACCGCTTGGCTTACTTCATGTACCATACGAATTGCTACTGGCTTAATCGCAGGACCTGATAATCCGCCTGTACGGTTTGCTAAAATTGGTTTAGCTGTTTTTAAATCTAGACGCATACCAAGCAATGTATTAATCATCGTTAAACCGTCCGCACCCGCATTTTCAATTGCTTTTGCAATCTCCACAATGTTTGCCACGTTCGGTGACAATTTCACATATACCGGTACTTCAGAAACCTCTTTTACTCGCTTCGTTAAATCAGCAGCAATTTCAGGATTCGTACCAAAAGCGATACCACCCGTTTTTACGTTTGGACAAGAAATATTTAATTCTAGCGCATGAACATTAGGTGCCTTTGAAATTTCTTTCGCAACTGCTACATAATCCTCAGCTTGTGAGCCAGCAACATTCGCAATAATCGGAAGATCAAATTGCTCGAGAAAAGGTAATTCAGAATTCATTACCTTTTCTAATCCAGGATTTTGAAGCCCGATTGCATTTAGCATTCCGCCTGGTGTTTCCGCAACACGAGGCGTTGGGTTTCCGTAACGAGGCTGTTCTGTTGTCGCTTTAATCATAATTGATCCAAGTACACTTAAATCATAGAACTGTGCATACTCACGACCAAATCCGAAGCAACCAGATGCTGGGATGATTGGATTTTTTAATGATAACCCTGGTAATTCAACTTGCAATCTGTTCATAGTACAACCTCCCCGATTGGAAATACTGGTCCGTCGCTACACACCTTCTTGTAAGAATGTCCACTCGGATCTGCTTGTAAATGACATACACATGCGAAACATGCTCCAATGCCACAGCCCATACGCTCTTCTAATGAAATGTAGGCTTTTCTCTCTTTATAGCGTCCTTCTAATGCACGAAGCATCGCTAAAGGTCCACATGAGTATAGAATGTCAAAGTCAATTCCATAGCTATCAATTACATCTGTTACAAAGCCTTCTGTACCATGCGTACCATCAACTGTTGCAACATACGTATCACCAAGCTCTGCGAATTTCTCTTCATAGAAGACAACATCTTTCGTTTGGAAACCTAAGATGTGAATAACGCGTACTCCCTTTGCTACAAGACGCTGTGACAATTCATATAGTGGTGGTACACCAATTCCCCCTCCAACTAATAGAGCCGTTTGTCCAGCTTCCGCTTCTTCTACAGGAAAACCATGTCCAAGTGGTCCTAACACATCTACAAGTTCGCCTTGTTTTCTTTTCGCTAATGTTTTTGTTCCTTGTCCTTCCGCACGATATAGCATTGTAAATTCGTTCTTGTCTTGATCGACATTACAAATACTAATTGGACGGCGCAGAAGGGGCGTAATGCCCTCTGCTACCTTAATGTGTACAAACTGCCCTGGATCGTTCATTTGCTGCACTAGATCCCCTTGAAGCACTAATTCGTAAATGTTTTTTGCGATTTCTTTTTGGTTAACGACGATCATATTTTGCTTTTGCATCATGCATGTACCACCTCGTGACGCTTCGTTTGCGTAATTTCTTTCATTGAATGAGCTGAGAATGTCATAGATTCTAGTACTCGTAAGATTGCTCTCGTTGTATCAAGTGATGTTAAGCAAGCCACACCATTTTCTACTGATTCACGGCGAATGCGGAAACCATCACGCGCTGGTTGTTTGCCTTTTGTTAATGTATTGATTACAAACTGTGCTTTTCCTTGACGGATAATATCAAGTAAGTTGTATTCTTCAGAATCAATTTTATTTACAACTTGCACTGGAATGTTTTGCTCTGCTAACGATTGTGCTGTTCCAGCTGTTGCTAATAAGTTATAACCGATTTCGTGGAAACGTTTTGCAATTTCCATTGCTTCTTCTTTATCTTTATCCGCTACAGTGATGATTACTGATCCGTGCGTTGGGATGTTAATTCCTGAAGCAACTAACCCTTTGTATAATGCTTTTTCAAGTGTTAAGTCTTTACCCATTACTTCCCCTGTTGATTTCATTTCAGGTCCTAATGTTGTATCAACTGAACGTAGCTTCGCAAATGAGAATACCGGTGCTTTTACATACACTTCTTTCTCTTCTGGGTGATAACCAGTTCCATATCCTTGTTCTACAAGATCTTGACCTAAAATAACTTTCGTTGCAACATTCGCCATCGGTACGCCTGTAATTTTACTTAAGAATGGTACTGTACGACTCGCACGTGGATTTACTTCAATTACATACACTTCATCTTTGAATACTACAAACTGAATGTTTAGTAATCCAACAATGTTTAAACCTTTTCCAAGTGCAATTGTATGTTCAATAATTTGTTCTTTCAGTTTTGCAGATAAGCTTTGCGGTGGATATACTCCGATTGAGTCACCAGAGTGAACTCCAGCGCGTTCAATATGTTCCATAATACCTGGAATGAATACATTCTTACCGTCTGAAATTGCATCTACTTCAATTTCTTTACCAACCATGTAACGATCGATTAATACTGGGTGATCTGCGTGAACTTTAACCGCATTTTTCATGTAGTGCAGCAGTTCTTCTTGACGATATACGATTTCCATCGCGCGTCCACCTAGTACGTAAGATGGTCTTACTAATACTGGGTAACCAATTTTGTCAGCGATTGCTACCGCTTGCTCTACAGTCGTTGCTGTTTTACCAACTGGTTGCGGAATACCAAGTTGTGTTAGAGCTGCTTCAAACTTATCACGATCTTCTGCACGGTCTAAATCTTCAAGTGATGTTCCTAAGATTTTCACACCGTGAGCCTCTAATTTAGCAGCTAAGTTAATTGCCGTTTGTCCACCGAATTGGACGATAACACCTTCTGGTTTTTCTAAATCGATAATGTGCATTACATCTTCGATTGTTAATGGTTCAAAGTATAATTTGTCAGAAATACTGAAGTCTGTTGAAACTGTTTCTGGATTGTTATTAACAATGATTGCCTCATATCCCGCTTCTTTAATTGCCCATACAGAGTGAACTGTTGCATAGTCAAACTCAACACCTTGACCGATACGGATTGGACCAGATCCTAGAACTACTACACTCTTACGATCTGTTCTAACTGATTCATTCTCGTCACCATATGTGCTGTAGTAGTATGGTGTTGCAGATTCAAACTCTGCCGCACAAGTATCTACCATTTTATAAACAGGAGTTATGTTGCTTTCTTTACGCATATCGTAAATTTCACGCTCTGTTTTGTTCCAAGCATTGGCGATGTAATGGTCACTGAAGCCCATTTCTTTCGCTGATTGTAATACTTCCATATTTCCTACATTTGCTTTTACTTCGCGTTCCATGTTTACGATATTTTCAACTTTTTGTAAGAAGAAGAAGTCCATTTCACACCAATTGTTGATTTCTTCTTTCGTTACACCTTGACGAATTGCTTCTGCTACAATAAACAGTCGCTCATCATCAGCTTTTATAATGCGTTTTTTCATTGTCTCTTTATCAAGCTCTTTTAAATGCTCTAACTCTAAGTGATAAACACCAAGTTCTAAAGAACGAATCGCTTTTAATAATGATTGCTCTAAGTTACGTCCGATTGACATAACTTCACCAGTTGCCTTCATTTGTGTACCCAGTGTTCTGTTTGCTGATTCAAACTTATCAAATGGCCAGCGTGGAATTTTTGAAACAACATAGTCTAATGCTGGTTCGAAACAAGCATATGTTTTTTGTGTTACTGGATTTATAATTTCATCTAATGTTAAACCGACTGCAATTTTTGCCGCTAGCTTCGCAATTGGATATCCAGTTGCTTTAGATGCTAGTGCAGATGAACGACTTACACGCGGGTTTACTTCGATTACATAATATTGGAAGCTATGTGGATCAAGTGCAAGCTGAACGTTACATCCACCTTCAATTCCTAATGCACGAATAATTCGTAATGAAGTGTTTCGTAACATTTGATATTCACGGTCACTTAATGTTTGGCTCGGTGCTACAACGATAGAATCACCTGTGTGAACCCCAACTGGATCGATATTTTCCATGTTACATACTACAATCGCGTTATCATTTGAATCACGCATTACTTCATATTCAATTTCCTTACAACCAGCAATGCTCTTTTCTAATAAACATTGTGTTACCGGACTATGTTTTAATCCACCTGATACGATTTCAATTAGTTCTTCTTCATTACTACAGATTCCGCCACCTGTTCCCCCCATTGTAAATGCTGGGCGAACAATAACTGGATATCCAATTTCTTTTACAAATTCATGTGCTTCTTCTAGTGTATGAATAATGGTACTAGATGGAATTGGTTCATTTAATTCCTGCATTAAGGTACGGAATAAATCACGATCCTCCGCTTGCTCGATTGCTGATAATTTTGTTCCTAAAATTTCAACTCCGCACTCTTCAAGTATGCCTGATTTCGCAAGTTCAACAGCCATATTCAGGCCTGTTTGACCACCTAATGTCGGTAAGATTGCATCTGGACGTTCTTTACGAATGATACGGCTTACGAATTCTAGTGTTAATGGTTCTATATATACTTTATCTGCCGTTGCAGTATCTGTCATAATTGTTGCTGGGTTAGAGTTAACAAGGATTACTTTGTAACCTTCTTCTCTAAGAGATTGACAAGCTTGTGTACCAGAGTAGTCAAACTCTGCTGCTTGCCCAATTACAATTGGTCCTGATCCGATTACTAAAATTGTGTTAATGTCTAGGCGTTTTGGCATAACTCTTCCCCTTCTTTCTTGAAGTTTTCAATCATTGCTAAGAAATCTTCGAACAAATCGTTTGCATCTTCTGGTCCTGCAGAAGCTTCTGGATGGTATTGCACTGTAAATGCTGGGAACTTCGTATGACGAAGACCTTCTACTGTTCCATCATTTAAAGCAACATGTGTAATTTCAAGTTCTGTATTTTTAACTGATTCTTCTTCTACTGCGTAACCATGATTTTGAGATGTAATTGCTACTTTTCCAGTTGCAAGATGTTTTACCGGATGGTTTAAACCACGGTGACCGAATTTTAACTTACTTGTATTCGCACCAGATGCTAGAGCGAATAGTTGATGTCCTAAGCAAATTCCGAATAAAGGAACTTTACCGATAATGTCTTTTAACATTTCAATTGCTTCTGGTACATCTTTTGGATCTCCAGGTCCGTTACTTAACATAATTCCATCTGGGCTAAGACGTAAAATTTCTTCTGCTGTTGTATTGTAAGGTACTACAATTACATCACAGTCACGTTTATTTAATTCTCGTAAAATACCATGTTTCATTCCGAAGTCTACAAGTACAACTCGGTGTCCACGGCCTGGGCTTGGGTATGGATCTTTCGTTGATACGCGTTTCACGTGATCTGTAAATACTGTCGCTTTTAATTGGCTCACGATGTATTCTACATCTGCATCCATGTTACATAGACGTCCACGTAATGTACCGTATTGACGAATTTTTCTCGTTAATTTTCTTGTATCAATTCCTGCTAACCCTGGGATATTTCTTTCTTTTAAGTAATCATTTAACGAAATTTCATTACGGAAGTTTGATGGATGATCACAAATTTCGTTTACGATTAAACCATTTACAGATGGGTGAATTGATTCAAAATCGTCACGGTTGATGCCGTAGTTTCCGATTAATGGGTACGTGAATGTTACGATTTGACCGCAATATGATGGATCAGATAATGTTTCTTGATATCCAGTCATTCCTGTTGTAAATACAACCTCACCTGACTTTTCGATTTCTCCTCCGAAACCTTTTCCAATTAATACTGTTCCATCTTCTAAGATAAGTTGTCTTTTCATACTAATGCACTCTCCTTTTGCCATGCGATCTTACCACCAACGATTGTCATTACCGGCCATCCTTGGCATTTCCAACCTGCGAATGGTGTATTTTTTCCTTTTGATAAGAATGTTGTTGGGTCAATCTCTTCTTCTTGTTCTAAATCAATGATTGTAATATCAGCTGTTCTACCTTCTTTCAGGCGACCTGCTTCTAAGCCGAATGTATCAGCTGGTTTTTCTGTTAAGAATTGAATTAACTGCTCTAATGTAATAATTCCTTTTTTCACAAGGTTTGTGTATAGAAGTGGGAATGCTGTTTCAAAACCAGTAATTCCGAATGGTGCTCTTTCAATTCCTTGCGCTTTCTCTTCCGCTGTATGCGGTGCATGATCAGTTGCGATCATATCAATTGTTCCATCTAATAAACCTTCAATTAGTGCTGCGTGATCTTCTTTTCCACGAAGCGGCGGGTTCATTTTAAAGTTAGGATCAGCTGATGGGATATCATCTTCACATAACACTAAGTGATGAGGTGTTACTTCTGCTGTTACTTTAATTCCAGCGCGTTTCGCATCTCGAATTACGCGTACAGAACCTTTCGTACTTACGTGACATACGTGATAGTGACAATCTGCCGCTTCAGCAAGCAGTATATCCCTTGCAATATGTACAGATTCACATACTGATGGGATACCGTTTAATCCGTGTTTCTCAGAAAACTTCCCTTCATGTACACAAGCTTTATTAATAAGAGTATTCTCTTCACAATGCGCAACTACTGCCATATTTAATTTCGCTGCACGCTTCATAGCAGCTAACATCATGCTAGCATCTTGTACGCCTACACCGTCATCAGTGAAAGCAAATGCTCCAAGTTCTTTTAATGTTTCGAAATCTGTCATCTCAGAACCAGCTTGGCGTACTGTAATTGCTCCGTATGGTAGTACGTTGACATGCGCTTTTTCTTTAATACGATTTTGCAAGTCTTCCATATGTTCTCTGCAATCTGGTACTGGGCGTGTATTTGGCATTGCACAAATTGTAGTGAATCCACCTTTTGCCGCTGCTAGTGTACCTGTTTCAATTGTTTCTTTATGTTCACCACCTGGTTCACGAAGGTGTACGTGTACATCTACTAATCCAGGTGCGATTAACTTTCCGTTCACATCGATTACTTCAGCATTATCTGCCGTAATATTTTCTGCTACCTTAGCGATTTTACCGTCTTGTACGAGAAGATCTGTTGCTACGATTTTTCCTTCTTCATTCATATAACGACCATTTTTAAACAAGTAATTCATGTTTCATTCCTCCTAATACATTTGGTAAGGCGCGTTTTAGTACAGCCATTCTTACGTAAACTCCATTTTCCATTTGTTTAAATATGCGTGAACGCTCACACTCAACAAGTTCACTTGCAATTTCAACATCACGGTTTACAGGAGCTGGATGCATAATAATGCTTCCTTCTTTCATACGCTTTTCTCTTTCCACTGTTAATCCGTGTTTCTCATGATACTCTTTCATAATGTCTGTTTCATAATGATCATGACGCTCATGTTGTACACGAAGTAACATCATTACATCCACTTCTGGAACAAGTTTATCTAATGTTTTGTATGTTCCAAACATGCTGTCTTCATCTTTCCACTCTTCTGGACTTGCAAAGTAAATTGTTGCACCCAGTTTCGTTAATGCTTCTGCATTAGAACGTGCTACTCGGCTATGACGAATATCTCCTACTATCGCAATCTTTAATCCTTCAAATCTTCCAAACTCTTGTTTAATTGTAAGAAGATCGAGTAGGCACTGCGTTGGATGGTTTCCACATCCATCTCCAGCGTTTAAGATTGGGATATTAACCTGTTCTTTTAGTTCATCGAAGTAGCGATCTTGCTCATGGCGGACGATCACCGCTTTTGTTCCGATTGATTCCAGTGTTCTTATCGTATCGTATAAAGTTTCTCCTTTTTGTACGCTTGATGCATCCGCTGAAAAGTTTAAAACTTCAAGTCCTAATCTCTTCTCAGCAACTTCAAAGCTAAATCTCGTTCTCGTACTATTCTCAAAGAACAAGTTCGCAACAAAAGTTTGCTCTGTCGTTTTGCTCTCTTTTCCATTCGCGAAATCTTCTGCGTCTTTTAGGATTTCTGAAATTTCTACTTCCGATAATTCACTCATCGTTAACAAATGGCTCATCGTCATCCCTCATCTTTCTGATTTTTATGTTACCACTTTTGTATTTTTATAACAACTTTTGTATAAAAATACCCTAGTCATTTGAGACTAGGGTGCAAGGAAGAAGCCACCCTTTCCGGTCTCACAGGACTGAATTAAAAGGTTATTATTATGAAGCAATCTGCTTAGATTGTTTTATTTGTTTCGTTTCTGGTAGTAGTAGATTTAATAGTACACCTACAATTGCTGCTAGTGCCATTCCTTCTACTTGGAACGATTCTCCTACGTGGAGTACCGCTCCACCAATACCGATTACTAGTATTACTGATGCAATCATTAAGTTTCGTTTGTCACTTAGGTCTGTTTTATCATCTACCATCATGCGTAATCCGCTTGATGCAATTACACCGAATAGTAAGATTGATACACCACCCATAACTGGTGTTGGGATCGAATGAATCAGTGCAGAAATCTTACCGATAAATCCGAACATGATTGCAAACACTGCTGAGCCGATGAATAAGTATACACTGTATGCTCTCGTAATTGCTAACACACCGATGTTTTCACCATACGTTGTATTCGGTGGTCCACCTATTAGTGATGCAATCAATGTTGCTATTCCATCACCGAAGATTGAGCGATGTAAACCTGGTTTTTCAATTAAATCTCTTTTAATAACATTTCCTAGTACAATTTGATGTCCGATATGTTCTGAAATTGTTACTAATGCTACTGGTACCATCAAGAGTACAATCTTCCACGAAAACTCCGGAGTATATGTTACAAATGGTACTGTGAAATCTGGTACAACAAACCATTTTGCCTCAGCTACCGGCTTTAAGTTTACTAGCCCTTGGAAGTAAGCAAAGATATATCCGCCGATAATGCCCAGTAACACTGGTATGATACTGAAAAATCCTCTTCCGAATATAGAGCAGATAATTGTAATTGCTAATGTTACTAATGCTACTGAAAAGTGTGTAAAGCTATATTTGCCATCCGCACCGTTCATCGCCATGTTAACTGCTGTATGTGCTAAAGCTAGACCGATTACCATTACGACTGGACCAACTACGATTGGCGGAAGTAATTTCATAATCCACTCTGATCCTGACTTCTTAATTCCGAGTGAGATTAAGATGTACACAAGTCCTGCAAACAAACCACCAAGCATTGCTGCTCCAGGTCCACCTGCTGTTTTCGCTGTTATAATCGGTGCGATAAAGGCGAATGATGATCCTAGATAGGCAGGTACTTGACCTTTCGTTATAAGAAGAAACGCTAGCGTTCCTAATCCACTTGATATTAATGCTACTGACGGATTCAATCCTGTTAAAAACGGAACAAGCACTGTTGATCCAAACATCGCGAACAAATGTTGTATACTTAAAAATAACCATTTTCCCGGTTTCGGTACTTCATTAACGTCTAACACTGGCTTTTGTTCCATTGTTACATCCTCCTTCAGTTTAAATCTTTGCAATAAAAAAACTCTTTGTGCCTGTGCACAAAGAGTCCTACACTTTCGTATGCCAAATTTGACATATGAAAGCCAAGACCCTTTGGCAGCCTCACAGGACTACATTTAAAAGGGCTTTACTTATCGTATATGCTTACTCGATCTTGTTGATCTGTCTCTTGCAAATCAACTTCGATACGCTCTTCACTTGATGTTGGAATGTTCTTTCCTACATAATCAGCGCGAATTGGTAGTTCACGATGACCTCTATCAACAAGAACCGCCAGTTGGATTTGTGATGGTCTACCTAAATCCATAAGAGCATCCATTGCTGCTCGAACTGTTCTTCCTGTATATAATACATCATCCACAAGGATAACTTTTTTCTTCGTAATATCTACAGGGATATCAGAACCTTTTACAAGTGGTTCTTCATTTTTCGATTGTAGTGTTAGATCATCACGATATAACGTAATATCTAGCTCTCCAACTTCCATTTCTTTTCCTTCAATTTGACCAATTCGTTCTGCCAAACGTTGTGCAATAAAAATTCCACGAGTTTTAATTCCGACAAGAACACAATTATCGACACCTTTATTTCGTTCCACGATTTCATGACTAATTCGTGTTAAAGCGCGGCGAATCATTTGGTCATCTAAAACGACAGCTTTCTCTTGCATGCTCTACACCTCCAAGCTTTTTTCTTGCGTGAGAGTAATGGTATAAAAAAAGTCCTCTCAGCGTGTGCGAGAGGACTTTTGAAAAAAGGGTACGCATACCCTATGTATTTCAAACCGTTACCTTCTCAACCTCACGGGGCTGTGTTAAAGGATCATTATTTAACTGTTGTCAGTATCTCAGTTTTCTTATGATTTGTCAATACTATTTCCGTAAAATATTTAATGCGTCTTCAAACACTTCTGGAATCGGTGCCTCAAACTGAATATATTCACCAGTACGAGGATGGTCAAACCCTAAAATACCTGCGTGAAGTGCTTGTCCATTCATGTCTAATGTTTTCTTCGGACCATACTTCGGATCTCCTGCAAGTGGATAGCCAATATATTTCATATGAACACGAATTTGGTGCGTACGTCCCGTTTCTAAGCGACATTCTACAAGTGTAAAATCTTTAAAGCGTTCTAACACCTGGAAGTGTGTAACAGCATTCTTACCATTTTCATCAACTGTCATGCTTTGACGTTCTTTTTTATCGCGACCAATTGGCGCATCGATCGTTCCTTTATCATGCGGAATCACACCGTGTACAATCGCTTTGTAACGTCTTGTTACTGTTTTTGCTACAAGTTGATTTACAAGTGACTCATGCGCCACATCATTTTTAGCAACCATTAATAGTCCAGATGTATCTTTATCAATACGATGCACAATACCAGGACGCATTACACCGTTAATACCTGACAGGTCTGTACAATGGTGCATAAGTCCGTTTACAAGCGTACCGCTTGTATGCCCTGGAGCTGGATGTACAACCATACCACGTGGCTTATTTACAACGAGTACATCTGCATCTTCATAATAAATTTCTAAGCCCATATCTTCTGCTTGGATATCTAACTCTTCTGGATCAGGAATCGTTACTGTAATTTCATCGTTTTCTTTAACTTTATAATTCACTTTTACCGATTTTCCATTAACTGTAACGACATCATCTTTAATCCATTGTTGTACTTGTGAACGTGACCATTCACTGTTTATTTCTGCAACGAATTTATCAATTCGCTCACTTTTTTGTTCTTCTGCAACTGTTACTTGTACTACTTCACTCATTCAATTACTCCTTCGTTTTCTTGCCTTCTAATAATGTTTGAATAATAATTAATACAACACCAATACATAATGCTGAATCAGCTATATTGAATACTGGATAGTTGTACGAGAAAATATACACGTGAATGAAATCCACTACTTCTTGTCTAAATACACGATCAATGAAATTACCAATTGCTCCGCCTAATATTAGACCTAATGAAATCCCTAGAAGTTTGTCTGTTTTCGCATATTTTTTCATATAAATTACGATAAATACTACAAAAACGACTGTAATAATGTAGAAAAACCACATTTTATTTTCTAAAATCCCCCAGGCAGCTCCTCTATTTCGATGTGATGTTATGTATAATACATTATCGATAATCGGAATGCTCGTACCCAATTCCATGTTCTTTACAATTAGCCATTTCGATATTTGATCGATGGCAATGACAAATAACGCTATTACATAATATATCATTTTCATTTCCCCCACAAAGACAGTGTACCTCAAAATTTTAGCATAGCTGCAACCTTTTCACAATGAACCTTTATAGAAGAATAAAATAAATTAAAAAAAGGTAATATAATATCGTTGTGCGCATTCATACATTTACTTTTTCATAGAAAAATTCATGAATGGTACGGGCAGTCGGCATCGTCTTCATTTGTTTTACCGAAATTGCTCTCCCCGTTTCTTCACAAATACCATACATATCTATTTCCATTTTAAATAATGCACGTTCTACATCTTTTAAGTCCTCTTTTATATCATGTAATAGGAGTTTTTTCTTTATCTCTTCCTTAATTTCATATCCAAGCTCTTCGCTAAACTCTGTATCATATTTGTGCATGACCTCTTTAGCTAGCCTCTCTTGTAACTCTTTTCGCATCAATTGCAATTCTTCTTTGATTTCCATATACATTTCATTCACGTGTACATTCCTCCCAGCTGCAATGTACGATTAGTGTGTCCGAAATTTCTATGCTTACCTCACACACATTTTTCCTTCATAGGAAAGAGAGTGAAAGTTATTTTAATATATCATCAACAAAAAAACTGACTGTACTTACGCACAGTCAGTTTTTTATTATTTTACATAGTTTTCTTTAACAACTGTTGCACAACGCTCACATAATGTTTCATGTTCAGCGTCTTTACCAATTGTTTCTGAAACTACCCAACAACGTTCACATGTTTCACCAGTTGCTTGAGCAACAACAACCGCTGTATGCTCATACTTCGGCGCATCTGCTGGCGCTTCTTCCATCATACCACCAAGTTTATACTCAGAAACGATAAATAATTGCTTTAAGTCTTCGCTAATAGACTCTAACATAGTTTTCATTTCTACAGTCGGATATAGCGTAATACTTGCATTTAATGACTTACCGATTACTTTCTCATTACGAGCTACTTCTAACGCTTTTAATACGTCATCACGCAGCGTCATAAATGCATCCCATTTTGTTTTTAATGCTTCCGCACCATCTAATTGTACAGCTTCTGGCATATTAGTTAATTGTACACTTTCTTCTGTTACACCCGGAATGTATGGCCATACTTCATCAGCTGTATGCGGTAAGATTGGTGTTACAAGTTTCGTCAATGCAACAAGAACATCATATAATACAGTTTGAATTGCACGACGATCTTCATGGTTTGCACCTTCAATGTATAAAATGTCTTTTGCAAAGTCTAAGTAGAATGAACTTAAATCAATTGTACAGAAGTTATGAATTGCATGATACACAGCAGCGAAGTCGTATGTTTCATATGCTTCTTTTACTTTTGTAATTAAGTCATTTAATTTCACTAACATGTAACGATCTACTTCACGAAGTTCAGCTACAGCTACTGTATTTTCACTTGGCTTAAAGTCATCTAAGTTTCCTAATAAGAAACGGAATGTGTTACGGATTTTACGATACACTTCTGCTACTTGTTTTAAAATATCATCTGAAATACGTACGTCAGATTGATAGTCAACAGAAGATACCCATAAGCGTAAAATATCTCCACCTAATTGATCCATAATTTTCTTCGGTACGACGATGTTTCCAATCGACTTACTCATTTTACGTCCTTCACCATCTAATACGAAACCATGGCTTAGTACGCCTTTATATGGAGCTTTACCTGTTACAGCAACTGCTGTTGATAATGAAGAGTTAAACCAACCACGATACTGGTCAGATCCTTCTAAATATAAATCAGCTGGACGTTGTAAGTCTTCGCGCTCTTCTAATACTGCTTGGTGAGAAGAACCTGAATCGAACCATACATCCATGATGTCTGTTTCTTTACGGAATTCACCATTTGGGCTACCTGTATGTGTAAATCCTTCTGGTAATAGATCTTTCGCTTCACGCTCAAACCATACGTTAGAACCGTGCTCACGGAATAAATCTGCTACATGGTTAATTGTTTCATCTGTAATAATTGGATCACCATTCTCTGCATAGAATACAGGGATTGGCACACCCCATGCACGCTGACGAGAAATACACCAGTCACCACGGTCACGAACCATATTATGAAGACGAGTTTCTCCCCATGCTGGTACCCATTTTGTTTCCGCAACAGCTTCTAATAATTCTTTACGGAACGCTTCAATAGATGCAAACCACTGTGCTGTCGCACGGAAAATAATTGGTTTTTTCGTTCTCCAATCATGTGGGTATGAATGCGTAATGAATGTTAGCTTCAGTAACGCGCCTACTTCTTCTAATTTTTCTGTAATTGGCTTGTTAGCTTTATCATAGAATAAGCCTTCAAATCCAGGTGCTTCATTTGTTAATACACCTTTATCATCAACTGGGCAAAGTACTTCTAATCCATACTTTTTACCAACAACGAAGTCATCTTCCCCGTGTCCTGGTGCTGTATGAACACAACCTGTACCTGCATCTGTTGTTACGTGATCTCCTAGCATAACTAATGAATCACGATCGTAGAATGGATGTTTTGCAACTGTATACTCAAGTTCGCTACCTTTTACCGTTTTCACAACTTCAGCATTTTCCCACTCTAACGTTTTTGCAACTGTCTCAAATAGTTCAGAAGCAATAATATATTTTTCATCATTTACTTTTACAATAGCGTATTCAAGTTCTGGGTGAACAGAAATACCTAAGTTTGCAGGTAACGTCCAAGGTGTTGTTGTCCAGATAATGAATTTCTCATCACCTTCTAATACGTTCTTTCCGTCTTTTACAGGGAATGCTACGTAAATAGATGCTGATTTTTTATCTTGGTATTCAATTTCAGCTTCTGCTAAAGCTGATTCACTCGTTGGAGACCAGTAAACTGGTTTCTGCCCTTTATAGATATAACCTTTTTTCGCCATATCACCGAACACTTTAATTTGTTGCGCTTCATAAGCCGGCTCTAAAGTAATATATGGGTTATCCCAATCTGCACGTACACCTAAACGCTTAAATTGTTCACGTTGACGTTCTACTTGTTCATATGCATACTCTGCACATAACTTACGGAACTCAGCAACTGTCATTTCTTTACGCTTTACACCTTTATTTGTTAAAGCTTGCTCAATTGGTAAACCGTGTGTATCCCAACCCGGTACATATGGTGCGCAGTAACCAGTCATTGATTTATAACGAACAATAAAGTCTTTTAACACTTTATTTAATGCATGTCCCATATGAATGTCACCATTCGCATATGGAGGTCCATCATGCAGTACAAATAAAGGACGACCTTTCGTATGTTCTTGTACCTTTTCATAAATATTCATTTCAGCCCACTGTTCTTGCATTGCAGGCTCACGTTTTGGTAAATTCCCACGCATTGGGAACTCTGTTTTTGGCATTAGTAATGTATTTTTGTACTCCATGCTCAATTCCTCCTTACATGTATAAAAGAAACACTTAAAAAACGGAATAAAAAAGAGACCTTCTCATCCCAAAAAGGGACGAGAAAGTCTCCCGCGGTACCACCCTAGTAGACCCTATACGTATGTATACAATCCTCTTTATATTCTTAACGCGAATATACGCCTACGCTTACTCTATTTGTTCAGCGCGGAACTCCAGGGTGATATTCCCATTATCTCCTTATCCTGAGCTTACACCATCCTCAGTTCGCTATATAAGGTATGAAAAAGGTACTTATCCCTATCTTCGTTTTTCTTAATAAATATGTTGTTTAAAATTATATGTAATAATGAGAAAAACGTCAAGCTTACACTGTTTCTTCTTTTTTCAACAGTTCATCTACTTCGTCTTCTAACTCAATTAGTTTATCCCAATCATCGTTGTTTAACATTTCAAGCTGTGTTTCTAATAACATACGGAAACGAGTGCGGAATACTTTCGCTTGTTTCTTTAGCTCTTCGATATCAAAGGCAACTTTTCTTGATTTTACTAACGCTTCGTTAATAATACGGTCTGCATTCTTTTCAGCTTCACGTACGATTAATTTTGCTTCTTTTTGCGCATTACGTTTTACTTCTTCCGCTGCTTCTTGTGCAACGATGATAGATTTGTTTAACGTATCTTCAATATTAGAGAAATGATCTAACTTCCCTTCTAATTGCGCAACTTTTTCTTCTAAAGCTTTTTTCTCACGAATGACTAATTCATAATCTTTGATAATTTGATCAAGAAACTCATTTACTTGATCTTCATCATAGCCACGGAATCCGCGACCAAATTCTTTGTTATGAATATCTAATGGTGTTAACGGCACAACGCCACCTCCAAGTAGTTATCTAAATTTCCTATTTCAATTATATCTTTTCTTCGACAAAATAGGAGGATTTCCTTCTAAAAAACCAATCATTTTAGTATACCATACAAAATTCTCCATTTGTCGCGCTTTGTTCTACCTTCTACAGAAAACAATTTACTTCGTCCATATCCTCTCACTGAAAAAACATCTCCTGGATAACATTCATAAGAAGTTTGCTCCACTGTTTTCCAATTAACTTTTACTAAACCATTTTTTATGAAAGGTTGTACTTTTTGTCTGGATATATGTAACATTTCAGCTAACATAACATCTAAACGAAGTGAAGAAACCGTTCCAAATTTCTCTCCCCACGTTTCTTGCATTTGTAGGATTTTTTCTCCTTGCACTGGTGATAAGGAGACTTTCACTTTCCCTATAGATTGTAAGTTCATCTCAATATAAGATACAACTTCTTTCGCGACTACAATTTGGGCACGATCTTCTTGAAGCAAAATATCACCACATTTTTCTCTCGTTAAACCAAGAGACATAAATGTACCTAATATTTGCCTATGTTCTAGCGTATAAAACTTGGAAGGATAGTCAATTTCCAATACTTCTACTTGAAATTCCTCTTCATTCACTACTAGATAGTCCGGATAAATGAGTGCTCTCTTACGCTCTGCATGAGGCGTTGCACCATCAAACTGTACAGCAACATCCCCTTGTCCTATTACCATAGTGACAATTTGTTGTTGTCTTGGATCAAGGAAGTCTGTTAACTTCACTTGATGGTACTCCGCTGCTCGCTTCCACTCTAACACCTTATCCACAAAGACCTCTTCATCGGGTCTGAAATGTTCATAGATGCTCATGTATTTAACCTCTTACTATAAGAAATAGTTGAATATACTTATTAAACCATTCTTAGCAAACTTTAACGTGAAAATCGCAACGAGTGGAGAGATATCAATCATACCAAGCGGCGGAATAAATCTGCGGAATGGTTCTAAATACGGTTCACAAATACGCGCAAGAATTTCTCCAAAAGTTGATTCCTTTGCACCAGGGAACCATGATAGAAGAATGTAAATAATAAGTGCCAACGAGTAGATCTCGATAGCAGTAATTAAAACGTTTAAAACTGTTACCATGGCGTATTACCACCTCTTTATATTTGTGTCTTCTTCTTCACCGAATAACTCTGAAATTGCACCAACAATATCTACATTTTCAGGGGTACACATAAATGTTTTCGGTCCTATTTTTTGAATGTCCCCGCCTATAGCGTATACAGTACCACTTAAAAAGTCAACGATACGTACAGCTTGATCAGTAGACATTCGTTGTAAATTAATCACAACAGCTCGTCTACCTTTTAAATGGTCCGAAATCCCCTGTGCTTCCGAATATGTGCGTGGTTCTAATAAAACAACTTTTGAAGATTGCTTTGCCGTTTCAATGCTCACAACATTTTGTTTCGGTTGCGCTTTTGGAAACGCAACATCTTGTTGTTCTGGCGGATCTTGCTGCTTCTTCATGTCTGTTTGCTCCTTTTCATAACTATATTGAGCTGCTTCTTTTTCTTCCGGTGTATCAAAAAAGAAGTATTTTACTTTTGACCAACTCATAATAAGATTCTCCTTCCTTTTACGCTTTTCCTACTAAAATCGTCCCCAAACGAATATATGTAGCACCTTCTTCAATTGCAATCGTGTAATCATTAGACATTCCCATTGATAATTCTTTACATGGCGCATGTAATAATTCTAGCTCCTGCACCTCTACTTGTAGCATACACAACTCCTTAAAACAGCGTCTGATTTCTTCCTCTTCTTCTGTAAACGGAGCCATTGTCATTAGTCCCACCACTTCAATCTTATCCAATTCTTGCAAACTTTGAATAAAAGAAATCGTTTCTTCTATTGCCAATCCTTGCTTTGATTCTTCAGATGATGTTTTCACTTGAATAAAACATTTCACTTTCTTATCAGCACGTTTTTGAATTTCTTTTGCAAGTGAAAGACGATCTAACGAATGTAAATAATCAATTTCATTAATGATTTCTTTTACTTTTCTCGTTTGTAATGATCCAATAAAATGCCAATTCACTTTTGAACCGAAATGTTCGTACTTCTGTAAGAAACTTTCATTTCTATTTTCACCTAAATCGATAATTCCAGCTTCAATTACTTCGTTTGTTTTTTCAATTCCTACCGTTTTTGTAACCGCAACGAGTTTAATATCTTGCAACGAACGTCCCGCTCGTACGCAAGATTGTTTAATTGCTTCATTTACAGTTGTTAAATTTTTTTGTACTGTCACTTGCTTTCTTCCTCCTTAAAACCTATGAAACTCAACATTCTTCCTGTCTTACCTTGATCACGACGATGAGAGAAAAATAGTTGTTCTTCACAGCTTGTACAAAGAGATGACATTACAATATTCTCTTCTTTTATGCCTGATTGTACACATAATATACGATTAATTTCTTTTAAATTAATTGCGTACTGCCCATCAGAAATTTTTTTATAAGGGACAGAGCCGTTTACTACTTGCTCTGCTGCTGTTAACACTCGATCATCAACAACGTAACAACAAGATCCAATTGCTGGTCCAATTGCAACATGAATTTCATCACTTGAAATCCCTTCTGCATTCCATTTTTGAATCATTTCCTTTGCAATCTCTTTTACAGTCCCTTTCCATCCAGCATGCGCAAGTCCTATCATACCATGTGATGGTGCATAAAAATAGAGTGGAACACAATCCGCGTAACATGATGTTAGAAGAACATCATTATTAGTCGTATAAATGCCATCTGTTTTTGAAATGCCGTCTTCATATGAATAGACGCCACTTCCTTTTTCCTGTTGTCCTACTTTTTCAACATGATGATCATGAACCTGTTCAGAGCAAATCCAGTTTTCTAATGGTTTTTGTAACTTATTTGCTAAAATGCGTCTGTTTTCATGAACGTTCTCCACGATATCATTCACATGTAATCCTAAATTCATCGCATGAAAGGAGCCCGTACTTACCCCACCATCTTTTGTCGTAAATCCAGCAGTAATGTTTCCAAGTTCTTTCCACGCTTGTAAATACAGTATACCGTCCACATATTTAAATGGTTGTCTCATAAAGTGACTCCTTTTAATTAAAATAACATAAAAAAGCATGGTACTTCCTGTCTATTTTACCATACTTTTATTTTTTCATAATGCCAACAGAAAAAAAAGAGGAATTTGTAATATTCTTTATGAAATTGTCGGTGTTTGTATTGATTCTGTTACAGAATTAACAGGATTTACTCTAACAAGTATGACATCTTCCCCAATTTTCATAATTTCCGCCCAAGGAATTACAATTTCTACATCCTTCCCAAAGATCCCTAACATACGTGCCTGTTTGGAAATAATAATAGACCCGATCTTCCCTGTGTTCATATCAATTTCAATATCTCCAATATTCCCAAGCCTTTTTCCATCTGAAACATTTATTATCTCTTTCATCTGCAACTCCGAAATTCTTATCATTTTCATCCTCTCCCTTATATATGACGAATTGAAAAAACACTGTTTCTCAAATTAACAGGAAGCACCCTCTACTAATCCCATATTATTTTCATTATATGAACACAGCTTCCCTACTATGAGCGAAGACAAACTATATTACATATAAAAAGGTTTCACCATAAATGGTGAAACCTTATCCTTGAATCGTCTTATTCATTTGTTTAATAGCTGATTTCTCTAAACGTGACACTTGTGCTTGAGAAATCCCAATTTCTTCTGCAACTTCCATTTGTGTCTTTCCTTGAAAGAAACGTTTTCGAATAATCATTTTCTCACGATCATTTAAACGCTTCATCCCTTCTTTCAGTGCTAACTCTTCAACCCACTGCTCGTCCTTTTGTTTTTCATCACTTAACTGATCCATAACAAAGATAGGATCTCCCCCATCGTTATAAATCGGTTCAAATAATGAAACTGGATCTTGAATCGCATCTAATGCAAAAACAATTTCTTCATGAGTCACTTCAAGCACTTTTGCAATATCCATTGCTGTTGGTTCTTTTGAATTTTCTGCAATCAATTTCTCTCTTACTTGTAACGCTTTATACGCAATATCTCGTAATGATCGAGATACGCGAATCGGATTATTATCACGCAAATATCTGCGTATTTCCCCAATAATCATCGGCACAGCATACGTTGAAAATTTTACATTTTGGCCTAAATCAAAGTTATCAATGGATTTCATAAGTCCGATGCAACCAACTTGAAATAAATCGTCAACATATTCTCCTCTGTTATTAAATCTTTGGATGACGCTCAGTACAAGACGTAAGTTTCCATTCACTAATTTCTCTCTTGCGCTTATCTCTCCACTTTGCATTTCACGAAATAATTTACGCATTTCATCATTTTTTAGTACGGGAAGTTTAGCTGTATCAACACCGCAAATTTCTACTTTGTTTCTCGTCAAAGTGTTCCCTCCTATCGGGAGTTGCTGTACAGTGTAAAGTATTTCCTTTGAAGGGGATTTTATGCATGCGGTTTTCTCTTCATTTTTCATTTTCGTTGTCTCTTCTCATACAACGAAAGAGAATAAGACCAGCCTAGATAACGGCTGGTCTTATTCTTTACACCATTTTATTAAATTCTTTTCGTAATCTTTTTATGATTCTTTTTTCTAAACGCGAAATGTATGACTGTGAAATCCCAAGCATATCCGCCACATCTTTTTGCGTCTTTTCCTCTTCTCCAGCAAGCCCAAACCGAAGTTCCATAATTTGTTTTTCACGATCATTTAATTGATGCAATGCTTTCATTAGAAGATGACGATCTACAGTAGCTTCTAAATCTTTTGTAATAATATCATCATCTGTACCTAATACATCTGATAACAAAAGTTCATTCCCATCCCAATCGATGTTAAGCGGTTCGTCAAAAGAAACTTCTGAACGATTTTTATTATTCCGACGCAAATGCATTAAAATTTCATTTTCTATACAACGTGAGGCATATGTCGCTAATTTTATTTTCTTTTCCGGATTAAATGTATTCACTGCTTTAATAAGGCCGATTGTTCCTATACTAATCAAATCTTCAATATTTATCCCTGTATTTTCAAACTTTCTTGCTATATATACAACTAACCGTAAGTTGCGTTCAATCAGTAACGATCTTGCTGCCTGATCTCCTTTTGGCAATTTATTCAAAAGAACTTCCTCTTCTTCTTTCGTTAACGGTGGTGGCAACGCTTCACTTCCACCGATATAATAAATTTCATCGGTCTTAATTCCTAATTTCAACAATACTTTATACCAAAGGTATACTAAATAAAATTTTAATTTCATCATATTATCCCGCCTCCCATTATTAAGCAATTACCATTTTTTGCGAAATTAACATTTTCGGATGCACAATACATTGATACTCTCCATTGGTTGACAACTGTTGTGTATTTAATCCAATCAATACTTTGCTGACTACAATAGAACTACCTTCATGATAAATTTGCACACTGTCTGGCTTAATTGCCCATAAAAATTGATTCTCTACTCCTACTGCTCTGAAAGGAATTAAGCGTAATTTTGTCGCCCAGCCAGAATCATTTTCTGGTATTTGAGGAATCTCTGTTTTGGAATAAATTTGTTCTGTTAACCAAGCTGGCAAGCAATGCTCTAATGATGAAATATGCATAATCATAACGGGTGTTTTTGTTAACGGGTCGTAAAGTTGGTTCCCACTATCAATTAAACCTGCGAGTTCTAGTTCCTCTTCAGCTAATTGAATTTTCAATTTCACAATTTGGTCATAGTGTATTTTTGTAACCTCTACGCTTTCAATACGCTTTTTAGAAAAATAATAAATTACTGGAAAACCAAAAACAACAAACAGCCAGCTAATTGGATCACCGTAAGAAATTGATTGAGATTGAACCAATCCATTTACCATTTCATTCGTTTGCAAAAAGAAATGAGTCCCAATTAACCCTCCGCCAACCATAAAGGTTACAAAGTAAAAAGTAAAAACAGTTTGTGCATAGTTTCTAAACGTTGTAAACCCAAATGCTGTATACACAATAAGTAACGAGTACAGTAGTTTCATAATTGGATGTGTCATCATAGAAGCAAAAGGAGTAAAGGCAAAAATAACAATGGTTGAACCTATAAATGCCCCTAACACAAGCCTCCATCTTTTGATCTTCTTTTTTAACACGGTTGCTGTTAATAAAAGTAAAAGAAAATCAATGCAGGCGTTTAACAACCAAACAACGTCGGCGTAAACAACCAAACAATTCACCTCTTTTTTTAAGTTGAGACTAGTATAATGCATATCCAATAGGAAAGTGTGTCAATTTGCGGAGGTGTTTTTTTGTTATTTTGTGCTTTCTAGACAAAATCTGTCGGTAAAAAATAAAAGTATATGTTTCATAGAATACTATATCTTTTTACTTATATATTAAGTGAAACTTTAATCACCCCGCACCAATCAGGCTGCCCAGCAAATAGCGGGCTAAATCGAAATATATAAAATAAAAAAAGACCTGCTTAGCAGATCTTTTCCCTGTATAAAACAAAAAAGGAGCATAAAAGCTCCTTTTCTTTTATCGTCTACGACGGTTACGTAAGAATGCTGGAATATCGATGTCATCTGAATCTGTATGACGCTCATGCACAACCGGCTCTTCACGTTTCATTTCACGCTTAACTTCACGTTGTTTTGAAGGTTGAGCTACTTGCTGTTGTTGCGTGTGATTCGCAGTCGGACGGATAATTGGTTTTGGTGGCTGCGTCGAAGCACTATCATCAAAACCAGTTGCAATTACAGTTACAACGATATCATCTTTTAATCCTTCATTAATAACAGAACCGAAGATCATATTTACTTCTGGATCTGAAGCTGAAGCTACAATGTCTGCCGCTTCTTGTACTTCATATAAGCTTAAGTTAGCTCCACCCGTAATGTTCATGATAACACCTTGAGCTCCATCAATAGATGTTTCTAATAATGGACTAGAAATCGCTTTTTTCGCAGCTTCAGCAGCACGATTTTCTCCATTACCAGAACCAATACCCATTAAAGCAGAACCTCTATTAGACATAATTGTCTTTACGTCTGCGAAGTCTAAGTTAATTAAACCTGGTGTTGCAATTAAATCAGAAATACCTTGAACACCTTGACGTAATACGTTATCTGCTTCACGGAATGCTTCTAACATCGGCGTATTTTTATCAACAATCTCTAATAAGCGATCGTTTGGAATTACAATAAGTGTATCTACATTTTCTTTAAATGCCGCAATACCAGATGCTGCTTGCGTTGCACGTTTACGTCCTTCAAATGTAAATGGACGTGTCACAACACCAACTGTTAATGCACCTAATTCTTTTGCAACTTGAGCAACAACTGGAGCTGCACCAGTTCCAGTTCCGCCGCCCATACCAGCAGTTACGAAGACCATATCCGCACCACGAAGTGCTTCTTGGATCTGTTCTTTACTTTCTTCTGCAGCTTTTTTCCCTACTTCAGGGTTTGCACCTGCACCAAGTCCACGTGTTAATTTTCCACCAATTTGCATTTTTGTTTCAGCTTTTGATAGATTTAATGCTTGTGCATCAGTATTCACAGCGATAAAGTCTACACCTTGTACACCGTGTTCAATCATACGGTTTACAGCATTGTTTCCGCCACCGCCGACACCGATAACTTTTATATTCGCTAATTGATCTTGAGTAGTATCAAACTCTAACATGTCGAAATCCCCCTAGAACCTCATTTTTCGTGTCCAATTTTAATCCCATAAATAACGGAATACACGTTTTACTTTTGACATCATACGTTCATCATTTTGATTATTATTGTTTTGATTACGAGTTTTTTGTTTCGCAGGTTGCTGTTGTACCGGCGTTGGTGCTGGTGCTGGTACTGGTTCAAAATGTTCTTGCTTTTCCTGCACATTTTTTCCACGTAATTTAGCTTTTTGATAAGAATGTTTAATTAATCCTACTCCACTTGTATATTGGGGCTCACGCACACCAATATAATCAGGAGTCGCTATACGAACATTTTCATGTAAAATATCATATGCAAGATCAAGAACACCCGGCATAGAAGCAATTCCACCAGTTAGTACATAGCCAGAAGCTACTTGCTTTACTCCTAACTTACGCACTTCATCTTGAACAAACATTAAAATTTCCTCTACACGAGCCTCTATTATATCCGATAATTCCAACTGAGAATATTGTTCTGTTTGATCGCTTCCCATAATAGGAACCGTAAACATCTCTTCTTCAGATGCTGTATCATAAAAAGCATGTCCATATTTCAATTTTATTTGATCTGCATTGTCTGTTGAAGTTTTCAACCCAATCGCAATATCCTTCGTTATATGGTCTCCACCTAACGGTAATACGCTCGTCGCTTGTAACTCTCCATCTTTAAAAATAGATAAAGTTGTAGATCCTCCCCCCATATCAACAAGGGCTACTCCTCTATTTTTTTCATCTGAAGATATAGCAACTGTTGCAGCCGCTAAAGGTTGAAGACAAATATCAACTATTTCAAGACCTGCTTTTTCTACACAACGAAGTAGGTTATGTAGTAAAGTTCTCGAGCCTGTTATAAGTGTACCTTCCATTTCTAATCTTACACCGATCATCCCGCGTGGATCGTTAATCTCGTCAAGACCGTCTACGATGAACTGTCGAGGTACCACATCAATAAACTCACGCTCTGGAGCAATTGACACAACTTGTGCTGCATCTAGAACGCGTAAGACATCTTCATTCCCGATTTCACGATCTTCATTTGAAACAGCGACTACTCCGTGACAAGGAAGTAGCTGTACCTGGTTTGCATTGACACCTACTACAACTTGCTCAATGTGGATTCCCACCATGCGCTCAGCTTGTTCAATTGCTTTTTTAATTGATCGAACAGTCTCGTCTATATCAACTATCGATCCCTTCTTTAAACCATTTGATTTTACATTTCCAACACCAATAATGTTTAAGCTGTCATTAACCATTTCACCAATGATGACTTTAACATTGGATGTACCGATGTCAAGACTAACATATATTTCATTGCTGTTCATTCTTTGGCACCTCCTTCTTTATTTATACCATACAACTCAATATATGGAACAACAATCGCAACTTTACTATTTATAAGAAAAATATTCAACGTCTTTATACGTTTCCCTTTTTTAACCCTATATTTTTCTTATTTTTATTTAACATTCATTTAAGAATATCGCAGTAAACTGTGAATAACTGCTTATCTTGAAATAATTCTATTTCAAGTGTAAAGATTACCGCCAAGTATAAGTCTACACTAAGATGTACTCATAGAAAAGTGAAACTTGTACCAATCCTAGTATGAATCTAAGAATTTTTACATCTTTTTCATCAAATGAACCATTCTTGTAAATTCAGATGCATTCAATAGAACGTTCGTTTCGTTTTTTCTACAGGAACGTAGTAAAAACTATCGTTCTATTCTTTTTTTCTTCCGCTCCTAATTCTTTCGTATATGCCCCTACTTCTAAATCAATTAATACCTTTTTACCCGGCTCAATTGTTTTTAAGATAAGCGGATAAGCTTCCATACGCTTTGCGAAATTTTGAATCGTAGTGCTCACTTCGTACCCTTCGTTCATATATAAAGTAAGATGATCTTCATTCGCATTCGTCGGTGAATAACGAATTTCAGAAATAGACCTTAAAATAGTTGGTGTTAATTTTTCAAGCTCAGCAATTAACTCCTTCATTTTTTCCTCTTTAAAAGGTTCAAAAATTGGTGCTGCAACAGGAAGTTTTCCGTTCGGAAGTACATCAAGTGTTTTCCCGTTCTCTAGTAACGGTTGTAATTTCCCATCTTTGTTTATATAACCAATCGTTAAATATTCTTCAATATGAACATCAATTTTATTTGGAAAACGTTTTTTTACATTTACTGCTTTAATTTCTTTTCGTTTCGTTAGGTTTTCTTCTGCTTTATGTGCTGTCACTCGGAAATAACTTGTATCATACGTCACACCTGATTCCTTCATCACTTGTTCATCTGTCATATAATGATTTCCAAACACACTTATCTTTTTGATATTGCTTAGCGGAGACCGAAAATAAATTAAAAAGAGCACTAATAAAAATAAAATTGATATGTATAAAATCAACCGATGATTAACATTTTTCTTGTTTTTCTTCTGTTGATTTTTTAACTTTGGTACACGATCCTGTAGTTTAATCACTTTACTATTTTTCATGTACGATCCCCCTACGTAACATAAAAAACGGCATGTTCCTCATGCCGTTCTTATCTTCTTATTATAACATAAATGATAATGAGCGGAACGAATAACCGTTATCTTCCAATGATTTCTACTTCTGTATGCATTTCTACGCCAAATTTATCCTCGATTGTTTGTTTTATTAATGCAATTAAAGATAAGACATCTTGCGCACTGGCTCCCCCAGTGTTAATAATAAAATTCCCATGCATTTCAGAAATTTGAGCTCCGCCTATTTGATAACCACGAAGCCCCGCCTTTTCTATTAAGTCTCCTGCAAAGTATGGGATTGGATTCCGAAATATGCTTCCTGCACAAGGATGATTCCACGGCTGTGTTTCACGACGGTAGTCTTTATTCTTTTGCATGACGCTTACGATTCCCTCACGCTCCCCTACCTGCAATTGAAACTCAGCTTCCAAAACAATACCAGGACGTTTCGTTTGCAATACAGAAGTACGATAGGAAAACTCCATTTCTTCATGTGTTAACCAATCAATTGTTCCGTTTTCAAACAAAATAAGAGCTTTTGATAATATGTTTGATATATCCGATTTATGTGCTCCTGCATTCATATACACTGCACCACCAACACTTCCTGGAATACCACTGGCAAATTCCAGGCCGGATAACCCTTGACGACTAAGTAAAGTTGATAATTTAATAAGGGGATACCCACCACCAACTCTTACTCTATGTTTTTCGACTTCTAAGTGGTCTAATCCTTCTCCTAAACGAATAACGACACCTTCTATACCTAGATCAGATACAAGAAGGTTCGAACCTCGACCAATTACAGTCCACTTTGTTTTATATTTTTTTACTAACTGCAACGTTTTTTCAATACTGGCAACATGCTTTGGCACAATTAAAATATCAGCTGGTCCACCTATTTTCATAGTGGTATAACACGCTAACGCTTCATTCACTAACACGCGACCAACATTTGCTTCTATAAGCTCATTTACTAATTGCTCCATAAACAATCTCCCCCATACTAAGTATCCTTATTACAGTAGTATGCAGGGCGTTCACCTAACGTTATTTTTTTACAAGCTTATTCATTACTTCATACAGCTTATTTGCTGCATCTGGAATACCTAATTGCCCCGCAGCCAGCTTCATATTTTGTAATGTTTGTGCATCCAATAAAATCTCATCAATATCACGAATAAGCGTTTCTGCTGTTAAATCTTTTTCAAGCAACATTTTTGCTGCTCCTTTATCGACAACGGAACGTGCATTCTTTTCCTGATGGTTATTTGTTACGTAAGGACTCGGTATTAACACACTTGGCTTACCTAACGCGGTTAATTCTGCAAGTGTTGTTGCCCCCGCTCTTGAAACAACAAGATCTACACCAGTAAGTACCTCTGGCATATTATGAATGAAAGGTTTAATAATAACATTATTCGGATTCCCTTTTTGCTTCACTGCTTCCATCACTTTGTCATAATGAACTTCACCTGTTACATACAATATTTCGTAACTTTTATTTCCAAACTGTTCAATTGCCTCTACGAAAGCATCGTTAATCGGTCTAGCCCCACGACTTCCACCAAAAATAAGTACCGATTTTTTAGGAAGAGATAAACCTACTGAACGTTTTCCTTTCATTCCATTCTGATCCATTACTTCTGATGCTCTTGGATTCCCTGTCATCACCACTTTTGACTGTGGAAAATGTTCTGCAGCCGCTTCAAAACAAACCGCAACTTTATCAACATAGCGGCTTAAAAATTTATTCGTTACACCAGGTACACTATTTTGTTCATGTACAATGGTTGGAATACCTAATTTTGCTGCAGCATATACAACTGGTCCACATACATATCCACCCGTTCCAATCACAATATCAGGATTAAAACGACGAATATATCGTTTACTATCTTGTACACCCTTTAGGAAACGCATCACCGTTTTCACGTTATCTAACGATATTTTACGCTTAAATCCACTTATAACAATAGATTGAAACGGTATGCCTGCTTTTGGAACGATTGTGCTCTCTAATCCACTCTCCGTACCAATATATAAAAACCTTGCTTCCGGATTTAATTTTTTTATTTCTCTTATTAGAGCAAGAGCCGGATAAATATGACCTCCAGTGCCCCCACCACTTACTAATACACGCACTACTAACTCCTCCGCTTCTCTTTTCTTATTTCAGTTGTATTTATTTCTATATACATCATGTTTCTTCGCGCACATACGAAAAACCCTGTCTTATAAAACAGGGTTTAGTAGCGAGAATGGCGACTTATATTTAATAATACACCTACTGCCATTAACATTAATGTCAAACTTGATCCACCATAACTTAAAAACGGCAAAGTAATACCTGTTACAGGCATCAATCCTGTTACAACACCAACATTAATCATTACTTGAATCGCAATCATCGCCACAATACCTACTGCTAAAAACGTACCATATAAATCTGGCGCTCCTAAAGCTATACGAATCCCACGCCATAATAATAGACTAAATAATAATAACACAAATGAACCACCAATAAAACCTAATTCCTCGGATAAGATTGCAAATATAAAGTCTGTTTGCGGTTCAGGTAAATAAAGAAACTTTTGTCTACTTTGTCCAAGTCCAAGCCCGAATAATCCACCAGGTCCAATTGCGAGTAACGATTGAATAATTTGAAATCCACTTCCAAGCGGATCTGACCACGGATCTAAATATGATGTAATACGTTTCATTCGATACGGCGCTGATGCAATTAGCCCTACAAATCCTGCTACACCAAGCAAACCAAACATTGCAAAGTGAAATACCCTTGCTCCCGAGATAAATATCATAATAATACATGTCCCAACCATTACAGTTCCTGTGCCAAGATCTGGCTGTAACATAATCATCCCAAAAGCAAGAAATACAAAACTAAGAGCTGGTAGTAAACCACGTTTAAAAGAGGTAATTAATTTTTGTCGTTCCGCTAAAAATTTTGCTAAGAAAATAATCATCGCAAACTTCATAAATTCTGACGGTTGAATGGAAAATGCCCCGATTCCAATCCAACTTCGCGCTCCTCCTCGAACAAGTCCTACCCCAGGAATAAGAACAAGAATAAGAAGAATGAAGCAAACTAGCAAAATTACTTTTGAATACGTACGCCACACCCAATAATCAATTTTCATAATTAAAAACATAGCCACTACACCAATACTTGCAAATAGCAATTGCCTTTTTGCAAAAAAGAATGAGTCCCCCATTTTATAAGAGGCCCAAACCGCACTCGCACTATACACCATAACCATTCCGATTGTTAACAACGCAAGTGTAACGATGATGAGAATAAAATCAGGCGTTTTCTTCATTACCCATAAACACCACCTCTTTAGGCAGAAACTTTTGCCCTATGTAACAAAACATCAGTAGGTGTTAGCCTACTGATGTTTTGATTTACTTTATATAAGTTTATGCACAGCTTGTATAAAAATGTCTCCTCTTTCTTCAAATGTTTTAAATTGATCCCAGCTTGCACATGCTGGAGAAAGAAGAATTACATCGCCATCTGTAGAATGAGCATAAGCTTTCACTACCGCTTCATCTAAAGTATCGACACTTTCAATTGTATCTAATCCCGCTTTTTCTGCAGCTCTTACTAGTTTTGGAGCTGTTTGTCCAAATGTTACAATTGCTTTTACATTTTTGAAATATGGAATTAAATCATCGAATTCATTTCCACGATCAAGCCCACCTGCTAATAACACAATCGGTTGTGTAAACGCAGATAAAGCTTTCTCAGTCGCTAACATATTCGTTGCTTTTGAGTCATTATAAACCTTACGATTGTTAATAGTTGTTACATATTCTAAACGATGTTTTACACCTGTAAAACGTTTTAATACCACCGTAATCGCTTCATTAGAAACACCCAATAATTTTGCGATACTCATCGCTGCTAAAATATTTTCTAAATTATGTTGACCAGGTAAAACGATATCGCCTACTTCAACAACTTTTTCACCTTTAAAACAAAGAGCATTCTCTTTTATACACGCACCATCTTCAATTTCTTTCTTTGTCGAGAATAGTACTTTTTGCCCTTTACTATAAGCAGATAAAGCCATCACATCTGCATCATCTGCATTTATTACACTATAATCATTTTCTGTTTGGTTTTTAAAAATATTTGCTTTTGCTAAACCATATTCCTTCTTCGTCCCGTGATAATCTAAGTGGGCCTCAAATAAATTTAAAAACGCAGCAATTTTAGGTTGGAACAATTCTACTCCCATCAGTTGGAACGATGAAAGCTCTGTAACTACAACTTCATTTTCTTTTGCACCCTGTGCTACTTCACACGCTACAGTTCCTATGTTCCCTGCAATTATAGGATGCTTTTGTCCTTCTTTTAGCATTTCAAATGCAAGCATTGTCGTCGTCGTTTTACCGTTAGACCCCGTAATCCCAACAAATGGCGCTTCTGAAATACGATATGCTAATTCAACTTCCGTAACAATTGGAATTTGCTTTTCTTTCGCAGCAACTAATATTGGATTAGAATACGGGATTCCTGGATTTTTTACTACAAGAGAAATATTTCTCTCTAACAATTCTAAAGGATGACCACCACATACAACGTCCATTCCTTTTGCTTGTAATTCTGCAGCAAGTACATTATCTGCTAAAGGCTTTCCGTCATTTACAATAACATTTGCCCCTAATTTTTGTAACAACGTAGCTGCTGCATAACCACTTTTTGCAATGCCTAATACAAGAATATTTTTATTTTGAAATTCAGTTACAGTTTTCAATTACATCCACACCCCGATATAAATTCCTAACACAGCTAATAAAAATCCTACAGACCAAAATGTCACAACAACACGCCACTCTGACCAACCACATAATTCATAATGATGGTGTAATGGACTCATTTTAAAGACACGTTTTCCTGTTGTTTTAAAAGAAATGACCTGAATAATAACAGATAAAGTTTCCATTACGAATACTCCACCAATGATTACAAGTAGTAATTCTTGTTTTAATAAAATCGCTACAGCTGCAATGGCTCCACCTAAAGCTAAGGAACCTGTATCTCCCATAAACACTTTCGCTGGATTTGCATTGAATACTAAAAATCCAAGTACAGCTCCTACAACTGCCATACAGAATATCGCTACTCCAAATTGCTCTTGCGCTACTGCAATAATACTAAAAGCTCCAAATGCAATAGCAGCTGTTCCTGATAATAAACCATCTAAACCGTCAGTTAAGTTAACTGCATTTGATCCACCAATAAGCATAAATAATACAAGTACAAAATACGCCCAACCTAGTTCAAACTTAACATCTGTTCCCGGAATCATGATGTATGTGTGGAACGCTTGCCCTTTTCCAATTAAAAAGAACGCAATAGCAATAACAAGCTGACCTACTAATTTTTGTTTTGATGTTAAACCAAGATTTCTCTTCTTAACTACCTTTATGTAGTCATCTAAAAATCCAATTAATCCGTAGCCAAATGTCACTAATAATAATAACGAAACCTCTGCACCTAAATGATTAAACTTAATCGCCATAATAAGTGAAGTTACCATCATAGATACATATATGACAATACCACCCATTGTAGGTGTCCCTGATTTTTTTTGATGTGACTTTGGTCCCTCATCACGAATACTCTGTCCGAACTTTAATTTCCTTAAAAATGGAATAAACAATGGCGAAAGGGCAACAGAAATTAAGAATGCTACCCCAGCCGTTACTAATAAACCTTGCTCAAGCACATGTAGTCCTCCTCTCACGTTGTTACTCTTCGTTGTTTAAACGCTCTGTAATTGCTTCTTTAGCGACTTCACGATCGTCAAAATGATGAACGTCTTTACCAATAATTTGATACGTTTCATGACCCTTACCAGCAATAATGATGATATCTTCAGCTTTCGCGTTAGCAATTGCATGGTATATCGCTTCTTTTCTATCAATAATTACTTCATAATTATTCCCATTTGCACCCTGCACCATATCATCTAAAATAGCCCCTGGCTCTTCACTTCTTGGATTATCTGAAGTGTAAATTGCATGAGTTGCATATTTTGTTGCAACACTTGCCATGATTGGTCTCTTTGTTCGATCTCTATCTCCACCACAACCGACGATGCAATATACATCGCCTTTTGCAAACTGTTTTGCTGTTTTTAATACATTCTCTAAGCTATCTGGTGTATGTGCATAATCAACAATAACTGTATAATTTTGTCCACCATCAACTACTTCAAAACGTCCTGGAACTCCAGCTAGTTGCTTTATTACATCAATAACCGTTTCTAAACTTACACCAGAAACAAGTCCTGCCGCTGTTGCCGCTAGTACGTTATATACATTAAATTTCCCAATCAATTTCATCGTAACATTTACACTTTCATACGGTGTTACAAGCGTAAATGTAGTTCCAGCACTCGTCATAACGATATCTTTGGCCATAATATCACTTGTTGTATCAATTCCATACGTTACAACAGTTGCCGCAGTACTTCTCATATATTCCGCAGTTACAGCATCATCGTTATTCAGTACCGCGTACTTTTCACGACCATGGTTATAACTATTGCCAAGTTGTGCAAATAGCAACCCTTTTGCATGTTTATATTCTTCCATCGTTTTATGATAGTCTAAATGATCTTGTGTTAAATTTGTAAACACTGCTACATCGTAATCACATCCGTGTACACGACCAAGATCTAAAGCATGTGACGAAACTTCCATTACTGTACTATCTACACCGTGCTCAACCATTTTTAAAAATGTCTGTTGAAGTGTTAGTGCATCTGGTGTTGTATTTTTCACCTCAAATGTTTCATCACCGATTTTCATATTAATCGTTCCAATTAGCCCCGTTTTATGACCATGTGCGCGCATAATCTCATCCATAATATGCGATGTTGTTGTCTTTCCATTTGTACCTGTAATTCCGATTAAATGTAACTTGTGTGTTGGTTGACCATAAAAATAATCAGCTAAAACCGCTAACGAACGAAAAGTGTTTTTCACAAGTACAACTGGAACGTCAACATCAATTGGTCTTTCCGCAACAATAGCAGCCGCTCCTTGTGCCGCTGCTTGCTTAGCAAAATCATGGCTATCAACCGTATATCCTTTCATACATACAAATAAGCTTCCCTCTTTCACTTTACGTGAATCAGCTTCTATAGATGTGATTTCTGGATTTTCTTTTGGAACAACTGGAAAATCATGCAAACATGATAAAAGTGTATGCAACTTCATTTCACTAAACCCTCTCTACATTGTGTATTTATCTCTTTTTTAATAAGCAACACGTTACCTCCTAAATATGTAAAATAGGAGGTAAGTGCTACTGTGTCTAATAAATAGACTTATTTATAATTGGGGCTCTTACAGCCTCAAATTAAGTAACTCTTCTATAAAGAACTCACTTCCACCAATTGTACCATAAAACGTACTAGGTTACCTTTAATTCCCGAAGTAAATTCTAATTTTTGAGCCTTCTTTCACTTTAGCTCCTGCTTCTGGGGATTGTTTAATTACTTTCTCTCCGTCTCCACTTATATCAAGCTTCAAATCGACGAGTTGAGTCTGTAAGTCTTTCTTTTTCATACCAATTAAATTCGGAACTTCCACAGTTGGTGTATCGCCCCATTTATATTCTCTCTCAACTTGTTCTTTTCTCGGTTTCACTCCCATAACAGGAAGTGCATCCCGAAGAATATTCCCAACAATTGGAGCTGCTACTACTCCACCAAATTGCGTTACACCTTTCGGATTATCAACAGCAACATAGACAACAATTTCCGGATCATCCGCTGGAGCAAAACCGATAAAAGATACTATATAATTATTCTCTAAATATTTACCATCTTTCACCTTTTGAGCCGTACCTGTTTTTCCACCTACACGATACCCATCAATGAAAGCACCTTTACCAGATCCCTTTGCTACAACATTCTCTAATGCATACCGAACTTTTTCTGAAGTTTCCTTGGAAATAACTTTTCTTTTTTCCACAGGTGTCTTTTTACTTACAACTTGATTATTTTTCGGATCAATAAATTCCTTAGCTATATACGGTTGATACAATGTCCCACCATTTACAGCCGCTGCTACTGCTGCTACTTGTTGAATTGGTGTTACAGAAACTCCTTGACCAAATGAAGTAGTTGCTTGCTCGACTGGACCGACTTTATCTAAATTAAATAAAATCCCACTACCTTCACCTTGCAAATCAATTCCGGTTTTCTGTCCAAAGCCAAAATTACGAATGTATTTAAACAATCGGTCTTTACCAAGACGATCACCAAGTTCAATAAATCCTGGGTTACATGAGTTTTGAACTACTTCTAAAAACGTTTGGCTACCATGGCCTCCCGCTTTCCAGCATTTCAATCTAGCTCCACCCACTTCAGCTGCTCCATCATCATAAAACGTATCTTTCTCTAAGTCTACTAAATTTTCATTCAAGGCTGCTGCTAACGTAATGATCTTAAATGTTGAACCAGGCTCATACGTACTCCATACTGGTAAATTTCTATTATACACTTCTGGAGAAACACTTTGAAAATCTGCTGGATCAAAACTCGGCCGACTCGACATACCTAAAATTTCACCATTTTTCGGATTCATTGCAATCGCAATCATACCATCTGGATTATATGTCGACTCTGCAATATTCATTTCTCTTTCCATAATTCTATTAATACGTGCATCAATTGTTAAACCTAAATTCAAACCAGCTTCTGGTTTTTTGAAATCATCGCCAACATTAGGCATCCTTTGTCCTTTTGCATCTGCAAAAAAACGCACATGACCTTCATCACCATTTAGCTCTTTATCATAATATTTTTCCAGTCCCATAAGACCTTGGTTATCACTACCTGCAAACCCTAATACGTGTGATAAAAAGTTGCCAAATGGATAGTACCGGATAGAGTCCTCTGCGATATAAACACCTTTCAAACTTAATCCTCGTACCTCTTTCGCTTTATCATGTGATATTTTCCTTCCGCCTTTATCTAACCTTACAATTGATTCTTTTTTTGTAATTCTCTTATAAATCTCATCTTTTTCCACACCTAATACTGCAGCTAACTTCTCTGCAGTCTCTGCTGGTTTTTCAATTTGCCTCGGTACAACAAAGACAGTTGGGGCACTTTTATTCGTAGCAAGTTCCACACCATTCCGGTCTAAAATTTTCCCACGTTCAGGTTCAAAAGTAATATTTCGACTCCATGAATCCTTCGCACGATCCGTTAACATATTGCCAAGAAAAAATTGCACATATCCAAGACGAATATCGATGATAGTGAAAATAAGTATACCTGATATGAGTATAAAAATAAGTCGTTTTCTAACCGTTACATTTGATACACGCATATTGGAACAAACCTCCCTTACGCCTAGCTTGTTCCAATATATGCTTGTACTTATTTAATTAGAACTTCTTCTCTTTTACCATTACTGTTCTTCTGCTTCTTGTTGTGGTTCAAGTGGCGGTACAAGCGTTACACCTAACTCTGTACCAGGTTGTAACAATGTTCCTTCTGCCACACTTTGTTCGGTTACGTATCCGGTACCAGTAGGTTTTAGGTTAAGCTTTAATGTTTTTGCTAAATTCATAACATCACGAAGCGCCCAGCCTTGTATATTTGGCATTGTAGGTTTATCTCCCACTAAGAAGACTCGGTCACCCTTCAATGTTTGTTCAGTCGCTTTCGGTACTTGCTGCTGTACTTTCCCTTCACCTAATACGATTGGACGAAGTTTTGCTTTATCAATAGCTTTTTTCGCTTCTTCCATCGTTTTTCCGGTTACATCTGGAACAGCAGTTTGCTGCTCTTTCACATATTTCTTCGGATCTTTCACTTCATTAGGCTTAATCTTTAAATACTCTAAACTATTCTTCGTTACATATTTAAAAATATCAGCTAAAGGTTGTGCGCCACTCTCATCATCTTTCAATTTCGGTTGTTTAACAGCTACATATACAACAAGTTGCGGATCATCCATAGGTGCCATACCTAAGAACGAGAATATATAATTCTCTCTCCCTGTCATATAGCCACCTTTTCCATCCGGAATTTGGGCTGTTCCTGTTTTACCACCAACTGAATAACCATCGACTTTATAAGCGGTTCCTGTTCCTTTCGGCGATGTAACAACACGTTCTAATAACTGTCTTACTTGCGCTGCTGTTTCTTTTGTAACAGGTTTTCCCACTTCTTCTGGCTTATGTTCTAATTTTACTTCCCCTGTTATTGGATTTACAATTTTATCAACTGTATAAGGCTTCATCATTTTTCCGTCATTTGCAATAGCAGTTGCAGCTTGCACAAGCTGAATTGGTGTTACAGTAGAACCTTGTCCAAAAGCTGTTGTTACTTGCTGTATTTGCTGATCGAATATAATTGTATTTGAACCTTCACCAGGTAAATCAATCTTCGTTTTTTCATCTAATCCAAAACTATGAATATATTTTCGGAATCGTTCTGGTCCAAGTTTTTGATCCCCTAAAATTGCAAACGCTACGTTGGAAGAGCGCTCTACCCCTTCATCAAATGTGATAGATCCCCATCCAGCGCCACCGTTATGATCTTTTATTTTTCGGTTTCCGACTTGATATGTACCAGACTGATAATAATCTTGTCCTTTGTACACACCTTCATTAATAGCTGCTGCTAGCGTGAAAATTTTCATTGTTGATCCAGGTTCAAATGCATTTGCAATTGCGTCATTATAAAAATATTTAATATCCTCTCGGTTCGGATCATAACTAGGTTTAGTAGACATTCCTAATATTTTCCCTGTTTTTGGATCCGCAACAATCCCTATTAAGCTTTCTGGTTCATAATGTTTACTCGCTTCTTTCATTGCGTCTTCTAAAAAACTTTGAATACGCTGGTCAAGCGTTAAATATACATTATCTCCATTTTTAGGTGCCTTTACATTCACTTTTCCGCCGTCAAGAGATACGCCTCTACGATCGCCTGTATAAGCTACTTCTCCGTTAGAAGCTCCTAAATACTTATCCAAACTCTTTTCTAAACCAAATTGTCCTATAGCAATCCCCTTATCATCAGGTCTCGCATGACCTACGACATAAGATGCGAAATCACCGTTTGGATATACTCTGGCATTTTCAGTAATAAAAGATATACCTGGCAATTTTAATGCTTCTATTTGATCTTTCTGTTCTTTCGTCAAGCCCTTACCTAATTTCCCGAATTCCACTTGACTTTTATCTTTATTTAACGCAGCTAAAATATCCTCTTCGCCTTTTCCAAGTACTCCTGCAATTTTCTTTGCAGTGTCCTCTTTATTCTCAACCGGCTTCGCACCTTTTAATTCCGCTACAAGTTTATAAGAGTTTGCATCTTGCGCTAATACATGACCATTTTGGTCATAAATCGTTCCTCGATTTGCTTCGAGAACTCCTGCTTTACTATGTTTTTGCTGAGCGAGTTTATCCAAATCTTGATTATGCACTGTTCCTGTTGCTTGTATGTAAAAAAATCGGGCTAATAATAGCAAAAAGAGCAGGAGGAATAAAATCATAAAATACCCTGCTCCCTTATTGGTATGAAATTTAGTCATATTTCTCTTCATTTTCCCTTCACACCTATTGCCTTATTTGAGGCCCTTCACATTATTCGCATTAATTTCTAGCCCGTGTTTTTTTGCAACTTCAGCGATTCGTTCATAGCGACTTAACTTCTCTACTTCAGCCTGTAACTCTTGATTTTCTTTTTGCTTCTGTACAATTTTTTGTTCTATCGTCGCTGCTTCTACATTAACTTGATAAAGGCCTGCTTTATTTCCAATAAACGCTACACAGGCATACAATAAAAAGCCAATAAATGCTACATACAACAGTTTTTCGATTCTTGTAATCTTCGCTTTAGCTTTTGGCTGAACCATCTGCTGTGGGGGCGTTTGAATCTGTATCTCTTCTTGCGCTTGTTGTTTGTACTTTACAGCTAAGTTACTCATACCTCTCTCCCCTTTTTATCGTTTTTCAGCGATTCTCAATTTCGCAGAACGCGCTCGATTATTTTCTTCTAACTCTATATCAGAAGGTAAAATCGGTTTTCTCGTAATAAGCTTTAATTTTGGCTTAAATTCATCAGGAATAATCGGTAATCCTGGTGGCAATTGTGGCGTTGTGCTATTTCGTTTAAACGTCGTTTTACAAATACGGTCTTCTAAAGAATGGAATGTTATAACACTAACTCTTCCGCCCGGCTTGACCATCTCAATTGCAGATTCCAACGCTTCTTCAAATACTTTCAATTCATCATTTACCGCAATACGGATTGCTTGGAACACTCGCTTCGCAGGGTGTCCACCCGTTCTACGAGCAGGAGCTGGAATACCCTCTTTAATTAGTTCTACTAATTCTCCTGTCGTTTCAATAGCTTTATTCTCACGATACGCTTCAATTTTCCTTACTATTTGTTTTGAAAATTTCTCTTCACCATACTGGAAGAAAATTCTTACAAGTTGCTCATATGACCAGCTATTTACAACATCATATGCTGTTAATGGGGCATCTTGATCCATCCGCATATCTAACGGTGCATCATGATGATAACTAAAGCCACGCTCTGGTGTATCTAATTGTGGGGATGAAACACCTAAATCAAATAAAATACCATCTACTTCTGTTATACCTAATTCCTGTAGTTTTTCAGATAAATAACGGAAATTACTTTTTACTGTTATGAACTGCTCACCGTATGAAGAGAATCTTTCTTTCGCATTTTGAATCGCTATCTCATCTTGATCAAACGCGATTAATCTTCCACCTTCAGTTAATTGGGATAATAAATAAGAACTATGTCCTCCTCCCCCCAGTGTACAATCTACATATGTACCACCTGGCTTTATATCTAAGCCGTCTACTGTTTCCTTCAAAAGCACTGTTACGTGTTTAAACATTGTTGCACCTACTCTTTTTCCAATTAATTATGTTGAATGCATCTCCTCCTCCAAACGCATATTTCACGATTAGAGAACGAAATACTATGAAAGAACGACTCATTTAACTTGCCTACAAAGGCAGCATACTATACAAATCGCTATTTTCTTTTATTATATACTAAATTTTATCATCTTTTGCGGGAATTTAAATAAAAAACTGTCGAAAAAGATGATAATACGTTTACATTTTGTGCTATTTTGTCATATATTTAAGTATCCTGCATAATTACGATATTCACTTTTTTAAAATTGATAATTCAGAAAAATTTCACTTCACAGTAAATTCAACAAGACAAAAATAAAATCCTGCTCCTAAGAGCAAGATTCTATAGTTTTATAACATGATGTTTTCCGTCCCAAGAAAATGGTTTTTCCATTACACGATCAACGAAATCCAAACCAAACTGATTTAAATAGTAACATACATTCCACACACGCTCTTGCGGCGCCCCTAATGGACGAAGTGCAAATTGTATGCGACGGAATTTATTTAGCTGTACTTCATGTTTTTTCTCAACATTTCTTTTCAACATTCTTTCCAACAGTTCAATTTGTTCATTAATTTTGAATTCATTTTCCCCTGCAAACGCACTTAATCCAGGATCTATTTTCTTCACAAACTGTTGTAATGACGTATGGATATCAATTATTTCTTTTTTCGCCTCTACAAATCGATCATCTATCGGTTCCTCTATTTGATTAGATAACCAGTTTTCACGCAACTTATCTACGTTATTTAAAAACGGATCACTGTCTTGCAATTGCAAATCGTATAAATCTGTCGCTATATCCCTCTCTACATAAGTGATTGTAATACGCGGAACGACAGGCGGCATTTGGAAACCAATCGTATGGAAAACTTGTTGCAATTCACTCCAGTAAGCTAATTCCCCTGGTCCTCCAATAAACGCGAGCGTAGGAAATAGATACTCTTGCATAAGAGGGCGCGTTACAACATTATTACTAAAGCGTTCCGGACTTCTTTCCATCTCTTCCATCAATTCCTCATATGCAAAGGAATACGCTCCATCCTTCCCTACAAACTTCCCTTGATCGTCTTCAAGTAATACTCGCTCATTATCAATTTCCATGAATATATGTACTGCATTATACTTTGTTTCAATAATCGGTTTATATCCTAATTCTTTAATTATTTCCTGTTGGTTATGAAGCCCCTCTTGCACTTCTTTATACTTACCTATAATTTGCTTAAAAAACGGCACTTCTAATTTTCTTAATTCAGGATGATGCGAATCAACAAGAATTAAACCAGAATTAACGAACATTTTCATAATAAGATGGGCAAAGAAATCTACATACGTATTCGATTTCCCCAAAGAATCATCAATAAATTGCAGTACATCCTTTGTAAAATTCGTTTCAGGGTATGTTTTGAAAATTTCTTCAATCCACTTTCTACAGTCTTCCAAAGAAAGCTCGGACTCTGAAGCACTCGCCACTTTCGGATTACGGTCATGAAAAATAGTCTTTTTTATTTTTTTATTCTTCGTTACAAAAGTATGATTAATTTCATCCATATCATGGTCTTCACCAGCAATCCAGAAAACAGGAACGACTTTAACACCTAAACTTTCTTCCTTTTCCCTCGCAAGCTGTAAAACTGAAATAATTTTATGAATTGTATAAAGTGGTCCAGTTAATAACCCAGCTTGTTGTCCAGCTATAACAACATATGTATTTTCATCTCCAAGCGCTTTTACATTTTGAATCGTAGCTTCTCCCGCTTGTAATTTTGTATTATATTCTAATAAATGCGCTACTAAACCTTGGCGGAAAAACTCCCTCTCACGCAAATCATGTACACGCTGTTTAAAAGCATCTTCTGTTAACATATAGTCAAAACACGACTGTATCTCTTTTTTACCGTTCATATAGTCCGCTACAACACCTTGTTGCGGAACAGAGATTTCTTTTATCTCCATATAATTCTTCCTTTCGTATCCTGTTCTCTCACCAATCCACATTGTAGTCAATGTTGCACGTAAAAGCAAAGAATTACACTTATTCTTTTACTTCTAATCCTTTTATTGCATCGAACAAAAATTGCAGTGTCGGAACAGATCGTTGCTGTTTCTTAGCTTCTTCTAATACATATCCAACAATCGCACCGATTTCCGTTTGTCTATTTGCCCTTACATCTGCCAGCATAGATGATGTATTACGAGACGTTCTTTCACATACGTGACGTACCATTTTCCATACCATTTCTTTTTCTTCTTTAACAAGAAAAACGACTTCCTGAAAAACTTGCTCCATCAATCGATAAAAAAACGGGTTCGTAATCAACTCTCCGTTCTGGACTTGTAATAATGCTGTCAATGGATTGATACATACATTAACTACTAATTTTTTGTGCATGACATCCTTCCAATCATCTTCTATTTGAATCGGAAAATGAGGAAATGGAAAGCAATTAAATATTTTTTCAAAATGTATAGACTGGCCGTGCACGATTCCAAACTTCGTTACACCTATCCCCGTATGATAAACGATATGTCTTTCTTCTTTTTTTGCACCATGCTCTACAATCCCAACCGCAATATTTTCATTCCTTATTTGCTGCATAGCATGAAGGTGCGACATTCCGTTTTGCAAAAAGATTAATGAGGATTCCCCTCGCACAAAAGGTAGTATGTCAGTTATATGATATTGCTTAACAGCAATAAATATATAGTCTAGCTTCTGGTCTAGCATACTTTCTATTGGTAAAGCAGGTGGGAATACGGTTTCACGTTTTTCCTCCCTCATACAAGTTACACCCGTTCTATTCAATTCCTCAGCCTGTTTAGCTGTCCTTGTAAACAACGTAACATCTTGATTACTTTTTTGTAAATAAAATGCATATAACAGACCGATAGCTCCTGGTCCCACAACTCCGATTTTCATTTTCACACAAGGAACTCATATAAATACGTTACACAAGTCCCTTTTCCCTCCCCCTTTTTATCCCGCAAACGCCTGATTGGTGCGGAATCATAATTAACTAAAGGTGAACAAATCCCACTGATTACAGTTTCACTTTACCTTTCTCAATTCCATGAACATAGTTTACAATTTCATTACTCTTTAACAAACAAATGCAACCTCTACTTTCAATATGTATATACTACCTATTAATATGTTTCTACTCTTAGTTTAGCAAATCCTCAAAAAAATAATAAAAGAAATATACTATCTTCTTCATAAAAATAAAAAAATGAGTTATAATATTATTGTAAATATTTTTACTTTTCTGCATTCAACGAGACAAAAAAAGGATGTGATGTTATGGGATTCCCAAAAGTTGAGCGCTTGCTCATCAATTATAAAACATTAGACGAATTTAAAAAATTTAAAGGTTGCGGAGCTCAAGAACTATCCATGTTAGAAGAATTACAGGCAAACATTATTGAAAACGATAGTGAATCTCCATTTTACGGTATTTATTATGGCGGATCACTAATTGCACGTATGAGTCTATATATGAAAAGGAACGGCGGAGAACCATTCGAAATTACAGGTACTTACCTAGAACTCTATAAACTTGAAGTGTTACCAACTTTCCAAAAACAAGGATTCGGAGAAATGCTTGTAAATTATGCGAAGGGGCTACAGTTCCCAATTAAAACGATCGCACGTATCCATTCAGCTGGTTTTTGGGATAAATTAAATTTCCAGCCTGTATCAGTACCTGATGGTGATTTTTATGTTTGGAACCCAGAAACAAATTTGAATACGGTTACAAACGAAGAGTCTGCATAAGAAATAAAAAAACAGCTACATAGCAGCTGTTTTTTTATTTCTTTACAGGCTGTGGAGAAAGTCTTCTCCACAGCCTGTTTTTGTGTCTGAACCTCTTTTTATGTGTCAACACTGATAAAAAG